>JAPUKZ010000489.1 GCA_027295405.1 Gammaproteobacteria bacterium | reverse complement strand
ACCAGCGGCGAAAAGCGCAATCGGACATGCGTAACTCCTCTGCGGCCAGTGCGTCAGTTTCAGGGTCCGCGTGGCGTGGACGGGTACCCTTGATGGGCCGGGTTTCCACGGTATGCCCGTGCAAACTCAGAAATCGCTCCGGCGACAAACACAGCAACTGACGCTGCTCATCCACTTGAAGATAGGCGGCGAACGGGGCTGCCGCCAGCGGTCGCAACAGTTGATAGGCAGCCCAACTGTCACCGCTGTAGGGCGCACTGAAGCGCTGTGCCAGGTTCACCTGGTAGCAGTCACCCTCCAGTATGTAGCGCTGGATCTTCTGGAAGGCAGTGCGGTACTGCTCCGTACTCATGTTGGATTCAAATCTCGCCTCCAGGCGAAAGGCTGGCATAGCCTGTGGCAGCGGCTCCCGCAGCAGTTCCAACAGTTCCCGGCGCCTGGATTTTGGCAGGGCGGGCAGGGCGGTGAAGGTGCAGCGCTGCAGTAGGTGGTCCTGTATGACTGCCCAGTTGTACGCCTGCAATTGGCCATCGGGATCCTCCTCTGCGGGCAGGTGCTGCAGGGGTTTACCCAGACCATAACCCAGGTAACCGGCGATTCCACCACAAAAGGGAAGCTCCTCCGCCGGTGCTGAGATGCCCTTGAAAAAGCTCGAATGCAGCTTGCTTATTTCTTCAAAAATGCTGACAAGATCTTCGTAAGTATCTGAATTATATGAATTAAAATCAATTGAAAATTCCGGGGCTGCGGTCAGGATATCGTAGCGCCCGGCGTGACTGTGAGGGTGGCTGGAGTCCAGCAGCAGGGCGTGGGGTAAGTGGCGAATGCGGGCAAACAGGCCGCAGCTATCCGGGCTGTAAGGCAATTCTTGCAGGTAAACAGTGCTGCTGGTCATAAATGGTGAGTTTTGTCCCTGAACTGTAATGCAATATGCGTAAATAAACTGCAATTAAATTACGCAAAATGTGCAACACCGCGGTATTCACACAGAAACTACGTTATAAACCGCACCCGCCGGCACGCGAGCAGATTGACTTTGGGAACGCTTTTCCCTATTGTAATCCGCCGTTTTGTTGGCTGAACCGAATCTTAGTGTACTGTAACGTATAAAGTGTACATTCAGCGAGTCGCCAAGGGGTCTGCCTCCCGCTTGCAGCTCTTGGAAAGGTGACCTACATTCCCTGCGAACTGCGTCGGCGTGCCGCATCACTTGCAGCGAACAAATTGGGAGGCTCTGAATGTACACTTTATACGTTACAGTACACCAGGCGCGCTGCCGACAACATGCAATCCCGAGCCACCTCACGGGCACTCTGAAAGGCACTGAGAGCAGCCTGCCGTGGCTAGTTTTTGACGCGAGAAGCCGAGCAGAATGAGCACAGACACGCAGCCAGTGGCATCACTTCAAAATCCCTTCGCCGAGATTGAAAACCTGGAATTTGTGGTGCCCGGGCAGATAGCGACCAAGCCGGGAGTGTATGAGAAAGCCCTGAAAGCCGGGCATGAGCTGCAGCAGCGGCCACGCAATGCCGCGGGCGTTAAAAGTATTGCCAGGCAGCACCAGAAGAAGCGCATGACCATCTGGGAACGGATACAGGTGCTCACGGATGAAGAGCCGACCATTCTCTACCAGAACTGGGGCCCCAATCTCGATGGCGCTTCACTGGTCACAGCCATCATCAGGGTCAATGGCCGCGATGTCGCCCTGTACGGCCACGATTTCACCGTCCGGGCAGGTTCCATGGACGCCACCAACGGCAAGAAGCTGGCACGCCTGTTCGAACTGGCAGCCAAACGACGTATTCCGCTGGTGGGACTGAATGACAGCGCCGGCGCGTATATACCCGCCGGTGTCGGTGGCCTCGATGGTTATGCCGACGCCTTTACCGCGCTGCGCAGGATTTCCGGGGTGGTGCCCAGTATCATGTGTATGTTCGGTTTTAACGCAGGTGGTGGCTCCTACCTGCCCCGCCAGGGGAGTTTCCTGATCCAGCCCCATGACACCTTCTTTGGACTGACCGGTCCCGGAGTGGTCAAATCAGTGCTGGGCGAGGATGTAACACCGGATGAACTCGGGGGTCCCCGGGTACATAGCCAGAGCGGGGTCAATGACTTCATCGTGCCGGACGAGGTGGCGGCCCTGAAAAAGGTGCGGGAACTGCTCAACTACCTGCCTAGTTACAACGGCGAGATGGCGCCGTTTCAGCCGTCTTCGGACCCCGTCAGTCGCAAGACCTGGGACATCGACATCCTGCTCAAGAAAGCCTTCAATTCCCCCAGCGGTTTCAATACCCCCATCGATATCAGCATCCTGATCCAGCAACTGTGCGACCACGGGGATTTCCTGGAAATCCAGCCGGAACGGGCCCGTAATACGGTTACCGCATTGGGCCGTATGGGTGGGCACGTGATTGGTTTTGTGGCCAATAACAGCGCGGTTGCCTCAGGTCAGATTGATATTGGTGCGGCGTACAAGAATGCCCGTTTTATCCGCTTTTGCAATCTCTACAACATCCCGGTGATATTCCTTGAGGACACCACCGGTTTCCTGCCTGGCAGGGAACAGGAGGCGGGGGGTATCGTGCAAGCGGGCCGCGCCATGCTGGATTCGATTGTGGACCTGCGTACCCCGCGCATACTGGTGCTGGTGCGAAACGCCTTTGGCGGTGCCTACGCCTCTTACAACAACTATCCTACGGGGGCCGACCTGGTTGTAGCGCTACCCACTACCCGGTTGGCGGTGATGGGACCCGCTGGTATAGAGTATGTCTACAAAGATGAATTACGCGCCATTCGCGGTGCCGTGGCCGGGAAATTGGCGGCTGCAGAGCAGCAACAACGGGATGCCGGCCTGTCCGAGTCCGAGGCCAGGGCCGCGGCCCGGGACCTGGTTGATGCCTGGGTCAAGGCTGAGGAAGCTGACTTATCTCAGCGTTATGAAAGAGAACTGATGAACCCCAACGAGGCGCTTAGCCTGGGATCCATTTCCCAGATCGTTATGCCTTCTGACTTGCGCCAGTTGCTGGCGGAAAACATGGAGTTCCACCTGCGACACTACCGGCCGGAACCGATGGCAGGTATACAACGCGAATTCCATTAAACCAACAGCCCGCAGTCGACAAGGAACTCCACAGTGTCCAACGTTTTTTACCTCAATAATCCGCTTATTCACCGCGACCGACGCCTGGGCCGGCGTCCCTCCAACTGGGTCAACCAGTTCGCCTGTGATCACCTGCGGCCATTGATCATTTGCCGGGGTCCGATTCGCAAGGAAGTCATGGACGTGTTTGCGGAAATGGGCATAGACCAGTACGGCATCTTGCTCTCTGAAAAAGACTCCATAGTCTACCGCAACGCGCTGGCACCGGAACTGCGCCTGCTGACCGATCCCGATCGGGTCCATCGGGTCCCCGACTACAGTGGGGCGAACCAGGAAGAGCGGGGTGCGCGCATTCGCCAGATCATCGGTATTGCCAAGGATAACGGCTACAACTCGATTTTTGCCGGCTATGGCTTCATGGCCGAGGACGAAACCATGGTGGCGGCCATGGAGCAGGCCGGGCTGACATTTATAGGACCCTGTTCCAGAACCGTGCACGACGCCGGTATGAAGGATGAGGCCAAGCGAACTGCGCTGCAGGTCGACGTCAGCGTCACTCCGGGGATTGACAACGGCACGGCCCTGACCCTGTTGAAAAAGCATACCGACGTGGAGGCGCTGAAACAGCTGTGCGAAAAGGAGAGTTTGCAGGTATCGGCCGAGCAACTGGATGATTCCAATGTCTCCCTGGAGGACAAGGCCGACCGGGTCCTCGCCGCATCCTATGCAGCGGGTATTGATCTGTACACGGTCGATGAACTCTGCGCCACGCTGACCGAAGCAGTGGAAAAAATGTCGGCCGACTATCCGCAGAATCGGATTCGGCTGAAGGCGATCAGCGGCGGCGGCGGCAAGGGCCAGCGTATCCTCGCAGTCGGGGAAGCCGCAAAGACCCCGGAAATGGTACGCGAAATTCTGAATGAAGTGAAAACCACCGGCGTTGGTGACAACAAGAATGTGTTGGTGGAGCTGAACATAGAAACCACCCGCCACCAGGAAATTCAGGTGATCGGCAATGGTGACTGGGCCTTGTCCATGGGCGGTCGTGATTGTTCGCTACAAATGCACGAGCAGAAGTTACTGGAGGTATCAGTCACCCAGGAATCCCTGCGCCGAGCGTTGCAACTGGCCGAGTCCACTGGCAGGGAAGAAGAAGCAGCGGTACTCGCGAAAGATCTGCAGGCACTGCAGGCGATGGAGTCCGAGGCGGAGCGGTTCAGTGTTGCGGTAGGCCTGGATTCCCTGTCCACTTTTGAGCTTATTGTCGATGGTGACAAACACTTCTTCATGGAGATGAATACCCGCATTCAGGTTGAGCACCGGGTGACGGAACTGTGTTACGCGCTCAAGTTCTCGAACCCGGAAAACCCGGACGAGCAATTTGTGGTGGAGTCGCTGGTCGAGACCATGGTGTTACTGGCGGCCCACGGTGCCAGGCTGCCAAAGCCGGAACGCTTGCCGCGCAGCAACGATACGGTGGAGGCACGGCTGAATGCCACCAACCAGGCCCTGCAACCCAATGCCGGTGGCATCATCGAATTCTGGTCCGATGCGGTGGAAGGTGAAATCCGGGATGACCAGGGTATCAGCCTGCACAACCCGGATACGGATGTGTTCATGAAGTACAACCTGGCCGGGGCTTACGATTCCAATATCGCCTTGTTGTTGACGCAAGGGGAAACCCGTCTGGATGCCTATCAGCGCATGGCTGAAGTCATTCGCCGTACCACCATGAGCGGGCGCGACCTGGCCACCAACCTCGAGTTTCACTACGGCCTGGTCAACTGGTTCATTGGCCAGAATATCAATGCCCGTCCCACCACCCGTTTTATCGTGCCCTACCTGACCGCGGTGGGAGAATTGAAGGAGCGCGCCAACAGTATTGACCTGGTCTACGCCTTTGACCAGCTTGGGGAAGCCCTGCTGGTAGAGGTCGATGAGGATGCCCGCAAGCCTCTGCAGGAATCGCTGGAAGGCAAATACTCCCTGTTGCGGAGGCCGCTGGGCAAGCTGCTGGCGGAACCGCACCTGTTGTCCGGCTGGCTCAGCATCAACCGCGACAGCTATTTCGTAGAGGACGGCAAGATCTGCTGGCGCGAGAATCCGCTGGAGCTGCTGGCAGACACTTATTATTTCCTGGATATGGACTACGTCGACGGCTTGCCAGCGGCCGAGATGATCTGGGATCACGATCGCGATCTGTTGCAGGCCGGCACGGATTTTTACAGTGAACTCAACAATCGGGTGGCGGTGGAGAATTGGATGGACCTGCAGCTGCTGTTGCAGCAGGAGCAAGCGCCTTCCGGCTTTGACGACAGTTTGTGGGTGGCGGTTCGCTCCGCCCATGCGGGATTCCAGAGTGGCCTCGATATCATAGCGGTTCTGCCCTTTATCGCCGAGGAGACTGGGTACTTCGAGCTGACCGTGAACGCCGATTTGACCATTAACATTCCTGAGCGTCTCACCGATGAGAGCTTGCAGGAACGCATGGCCAAGGTACTGGCGCCACCCCCGGCGGCCAGTTCCGACGAGATATTAGCCGAAAGTGGCGGCATGTTCTACGCGCGCGAGACACCCGAGCGCGAGGCCTATGTGGAGCAGGGCGCGCATTTTGAAGCCGGCGACCCGCTTTACATTGTCGAGGTCATGAAAATGTTCAACAAGGTCTTCGCGTCATTTTCCGGCACCGTTGATGAGGTGTTGGTGGAGGCTGACGGTATTGTTATTGCCAAGGGCCAGCCGCTGTTCAAGATAACCCCGGATGAGATCGTTGTGGTGGAGTCGGCGGACGAGATCGAGGCCCGTCGGCGCAAGCAGACCGACGAATTTCTTGGGTGCATGGGCTAGTGCACCTGGTCACTCCCTGCGAATCGTGTCGGAGTGCCGCAGCACTTACATCGGCCTCTTGGAGGCGCCCTGAATGTGTCAGTATGAGTGACGAGGTATACTAGGGAGGACACCATGATTACAGCACTGGACCACATCGCCATCGCCGTGCCTGATTTTGAGAAGGCCATCAAGCGTTTCAGGCAGGACTTCGGCCTCAGCTTAGAGGGTACCGAAGACGTGGAGGCGGCGAAAACCTCGACCGCTTTCTTCCCGCTGCCAGCGACCAATATTGAATTGGTGCATCCCCTGCGCGGCGAGGGACCTATCGCAAAATATTTGGAAAAGAGGCCCGGCGGGCTGCATCACCTGTGTTTTCGCAGCGATAATATCGAGGCAGACGTGGCTCGCCTGAGAGAGAAGGGCTACCAGTTTCTCACCGATGAGCCCAGCCCCGGGGCGCATGGCTCCCAAGTTATATTCATTCACCCCAGGAGCTGTGACGGGGTGTTGATTGAGATCAACCAGCCCGCGGATGCGCATTAAGCGTTGCGGCGCACCGACGTGGCGACGCTGCGGCGTGACGACGCTGCGGCGCAACTGCTTAAAGTCGAGAGTACCCGTATGAGCGACAAGATTTACGACAAGTCCACGGCGACGCCGGAACAGTGGCAGGCGGTAGCCCGCCAGCAAATGAAGGGCCGTGAGCCGGAAAGCCTGGTCACAGAGACCGCAGAAGGCATTCCGGTGAAACCCCTGTATACGGCGGCTGACACCCGAGATTTGCCCTACATGGATACCATGCCGGGTATCAGCCCCTATATACGTGGCCCCCAGGCCACCATGTACGCGGGCAGGCCCTGGACGATCCGCCAGTACGCAGGTTTTTCCACGGCCGAGGAATCCAATGCCTTTTACCGCAAGGCACTGGCCGCCGGCGGCCAGGGTGTGTCCGTGGCTTTCGACCTGGCCACCCATCGTGGCTACGATTCCGATCATCCGCGAGTGACCGGTGACGTGGGCAAGGCCGGTGTCGCCATCGATTCGATTGAGGATATGAAAATCCTGTTTGATGGGATTCCACTGGATAAGGTATCCGTGTCCATGA
>JAPUKZ010000488.1 GCA_027295405.1 Gammaproteobacteria bacterium | reverse complement strand
TACTCGACAGTTTCCCGGTCGTCTTCCTTGAGTCCGCGGGCAGAACGGTTAACGCTGCGGTAATGCATGGTCAACCAGATCGGCATTACCACCGTCAAAAATAGTATGGTTGGCACGAACATGAATTCGAAAAATTTCATTCAATGTTTCCCTCACTCAGACTGGGCTGCCTGGGATTCCTGCGCCGCACCCATCTCCTGCTTCAGGCGCGCCAGTTCGTCATTGATGAGCTCGTCTTCCTCCAGCGCTTCGATCTCGCTGGCGAGGTCCGGGGCGACCTGGCGACCCAGGTCCATGGACTCGAGTTGGCCTTCCAGGCTATCCATGCGCCGCTCGAACTGGTCAAAGCGCTGAAAGGCCGTGTCCAGTGCCTCGCGATGCATCTGCCGCTTGACCTTGATCCGGGACTCAACAGTCTTGCCGCGCATCAGGATGGCCTTCTGCTTGGCCTTGGCGTCGCTGAGCTTCTGCTGCAGCTGGCCAATTTCCTTGTTGAGCTGTTCGATATGGTCATCGGTAGCTTTCAGCTCCGCCGCGACCCCCTCGACCTCTTCCTCAATGGCACGCTTCTCCTGGAGGGCGGCGCGGGCAAGATCTTCACGGCCCTTGGAAATGGCCAGTTTGGCCTTCTGCTCCCAGCTTTGTGCCTCCTCCAGAACTTGCTGACGTCGGCGTTCGGCAAACTTCCGATCGGCTAGCACCCTGACGGAGGAACTACGTACTTCGACCAGGGTGTCCTCCATTTCCTGGATGATCAGGCGGATCATTTTCTGGGGATCCTCCGCCTGGTCCAGCAGGGAGTTCAGGTTGGAATTAATGATGTCCGTCATACGGGAAAAAATACTCATAATGTCACTTCCTTCGTTTACAGCGAGCCGTGTTTAGTTAAACAGGGTGCGGTGTTCCCGGGGGCGGTAGGTTCCCGGCCCGGGCAAGCCGAACCAGAACAGGGCTTCGATAACCGCGGCGACCGGAATAAAGGCCATGGCCCCGATCCACAATCCGACAAAGACGCTTGCGAAGGCACACTGCACCGCGAGGGCGGTGTAAATCAACACGCGTTCTTCCAAAGTACTCATCGATGTTCTCCCTACGTTGATGGCCACACTGAGGTGATCTCACAGTTTCTACTACAGATATCGTGCCAACTTTTCAAGCCATTGTTTTTATTGGTTTTATCTTTTCCCCCTGGGAGTTAGCTAGATATATTGAGGTATTATTTACCTTTATTAGGTATTTAAAACCTTATAGATGGTATATTTAGCCCATGTCACGAGATCAAGATCGCATAGTGGGCAATTCCATTGCCCTGACCGAGGCAATGGAACAGGTTTCCCGGCTCGCCGCCATCAACCGACCGGTGTTGATCGTGGGCGAGCGCGGTACCGGCAAGGAATTGGTCAGCGAGCGGCTGCACTACCTGTCCCCCCGTTGGGACGGCCCCCTGATCAAGGTCAATTGTGCAGCGATCTCTGAGCAACTGCTGGAATCAGAGCTGTTTGGCCACGAAATCGGCGCTTTTACCGGGGCGACCCGTACCCACCGCGGCCGCTTCGAGCGCGCCGATGGCGGCACCCTGTTCCTGGATGAACTGGGCACCATGTCACTGGGTTTGCAGGAAAAACTGTTGCGCGTGATCGAGTACGGGGAGTACGAACGCCTGGGAGGGCAGACCACCCTGCAGGCCGATGTCCGGGTCGCTGCGGCCACCCATGACGACCTCAGGGCCCTGGCCAAACAGGGGCAGTTTCGGGAAGACCTTCTGGACCGACTCAGTTTTGATGTGGTGCACCTGCCGCCCCTGCGTCACCGCCTCAGCGACATCCCCGAGCTGGCCCATCATTTCGCGGTACAAATGTGCGCGGAGCTGGAATGGGACCTGTTCCAGGGCTTCACCGATGCAGCGGCCATGCAGTTACTGCGCCACCGCTGGCCCGGCAATGTGCGGGAGTTGAAAAACGCGGTGGAACGCTCCCTGCATCGCTGGGGAGATCCCAACACCCCGGTAGGCGAAGTGGTACTGGATCCCTTTGTGTCCCCCTACGTGGACATGGCAACAAGCGACGGTCTGGACAGTGAGGACAGTCCCGGCGCACCAGCCAGCGCAGCGACAGCTGTCGAAATCGTTCCCTTGCGCCGCGACGACTTTGCCACCAGCGTCGCCAATTACGAGAGGCGCTTGCTGCAGGAGGCCCTGCAGCAACACAACCACCACCAGGGCAGAACCGCTCAAGCCCTGGGCCTCAGCTACAACCAGATGCGCGGCCTGTTACGCAAATACCAGCTCACCGGCCCACCCCGAAACCAGCGATCAGCGTGATATAATGGGGTCCTATGTCGGCCCATCTCAACAGCACCCAAACCGGGCAACTGACCCGCGCCATCGCCGCGCTGGGCACAGAGGATTTCAGCGCGCGCTTGTTGGCCTTCCTGCACGCCTGCAGTCAGTTCGACAGCGCCGTGATGCTGGCCTACCCGGACGATTCCACCTTGTTGGTGGTGCACGATGAACTGGACACCGGCGACCGGGCCGGCTTTGACGGCCCCTATCGCAACGGTTTGTACATGTTGAGCCCGCTGTACGCACAATCCCGCAGCGGCAAGCGCGGTTGCTTTCATATCAGCGACATCGCCCCGGAAGGTTTTACCGATTCGGAGTATTACCAGATCTACTACAGTGCTAACGACAGTATTGACCAGGTCGCCTATCTACTCGAATCTGCGGCGGGCACACCAATTGCCCTGTCACTGGAACGCACCTCCGCCTTCCGCCCCTTTAGCAGCAAGGAGCGCGCCGCGCTATGCGGGCTGAGTGACCTGTTGATAGCACTGGTGCGACAGCACAGCTGGCCCGGCATGAAACTGCACCCGCCAGCTCATCCCGACCTGCACAGCCATGTGCAGAAGGTACTGTCCTTGTTCGGCAGCAGTGTGTTGACGCCGCGAGAGCGGGAAGTGGTGCGCCTGATCCTGCGCGGCTATCCCTCCAAGTCAGTCGCCCGGGAACTGGATATCAGCACCCAGACTGAACAGGTGCATCGCAAGAACATCTACCAGAAACTGAGGATCTCCTCCCATTCGGAATTGTTTACGCTGTTCTTCGACGCCATCACCGTCACCCCACTCGCGGATGCGGACCCCCTGCTCGCCCTGGTAGCCCGTTGTAACGGATAAAGGGTATGGAGGGCTCGCGCAAGTTTGGGAATAATCAGCTATAACCCATGTAATCTGCCACTTGAGGAAAGCACCATGAATTTGAATCTGAGCGACCCGGAACTGTTACAACACCAGGCCTATATCAACGGCGAATGGGTGGACGCCGATGATGGTACCACCATGCCGGTGTACAACCCCGCCACCGGCGAGATGATTGTCGAGATCGCCAAAATGGGCGCCAGTGAAACCCGCCGTGCCATCGCGGCAGCCGCTGTCGCCATGCAGGACTGGAAACAACGCTCCGCCAAGGAGCGCGCGCAGGTGCTGCGCCGCTGGTTCGACCTGATGCTGGAACACCAGGAAGACCTGGCCATCATCATGACCGCCGAACAGGGCAAGGTGCTGGCGGAATCCCGCGGTGAAGTGGCCTACGGCGCCGCCTTCGTGGAGTGGTTTGGGGAACAGGCCAAGCGCGTCGATGGCGATGTGATCCCGGCCCCCTCCCCCGACAAGCGCATCATTTGCATCAAGCAGCCGGTTGGGGTGGTGGCGGCAATCACGCCTTGGAATTTTCCGAACGCCATGATCACGCGCAAGGCCGCGCCGGCGCTGGCCGCCGGTTGTTCCATTATCATCAAACCCGCCTCGGAAACACCGCTGTCGGCGTTTGCCATCGGCGTGCTGGCGGAGCGGGCCGGGGTACCAGGCGGCGTGTTGAACATCGTCGCCGGCGGCAGCGGCGCCATTGGCGGCGAACTCACCGCCAATCCCACCGTGCGCAAGCTGACCTTTACCGGCTCCACCCCGGTGGGCAAGATGCTGGTGGCCCAGTGCGCACAAACCATGAAGAAAACCTCCATGGAACTGGGCGGCAACGCACCTTTCATCGTGTTCGACGATGCGGATATCGACGCGGCGGTGACCGGTGCCATGATTTCCAAGTACCGCAACTCCGGCCAGACCTGTGTCTGCTCCAACCGCATGCTGGTGCAGGACAGTGTTTACGATGAATTCGTGGAAAAGCTGGTCATGGCCACCCGCGAATTGGTGGTAGGAAATGGCATGGATGACGGCGTGACCACCGGCCCGCTGGTGAATGTTTCAGCGGTCAACGATGTGGACCAGCTGGTGCAGACCTCGATTGAACAGGGTGCCAGGGTGGCAGTCGGCGGCGGCCGCCACGAACTGGGCGAATGCTTTTACCAACCCACAGTCCTCACCGAGGTCACCTCGGAGATGGCCGTATTCCGCAACGAGATTTTCGGCCCGGTAGCTCCGGTGGTACGCTTCAACTCCGAAGAGGAAGTGATCGCCATGGCCAACGATACCGAGTTTGGCCTCGCCTCCTACTTTTACACCCGCGACATCGGCCGCGTCTGGCGTGTATCCGAAGCCCTGGAATACGGTATCGTCGGCATCAACGACGGCATCATCTCCAACGAAATGGCCCCCTTCGGCGGCGTCAAGGAATCCGGCTCCGGACGCGAAGGCTCGAAGTACGGGATGGATGATTATCTGGAGATCAAGTACATCTTGATGGGGGGGATCTGAGATACCGTTCGCTTGGGAGGAGTGGAACCGCTAGCAGGGGTCAGGGCAGCCTTGAAATCCGTGGATAAGTAAAAGGCGACTTACCCACCGATTTCGGCGTAGCCCCGACCCCGATCGTGCCGCGTCACGATCAGCTTCGATCTTGTTTGTGTGGATACAGAATCTCGCTCGATCGGGGTCAGTGGTGCGCCGAGATCTGTGGGTAAGTCGATTTTTACTTATCAATAGATCGCAAGTCTCCGCTGACCCCTGCTAGCGGGTCCACGATCCCACTAACGTAGTGCGATCCGGTTCCACGATCCAGCTAACGTAGCGCAATCCGAGTCCACGATCCCACTAACGTAGTTACCGCCGCGCCCGATCAACAGCCACATGCCAGGACCCCACCCGCTTCTTCCGGGCAGCAGCAGACATCTCCACCGCAAACTCCCTCTCAACCCGCCAGATCTTCTCCACATCTTTCTTACCACCCCACAACCCCACCCCGATCCCAGCCAGGTAGGAAGCGCCCGCAACCGTCGTCTCAATCAACCGCGGCCGGATAATCCTGCGTCCCAGCAGGTCCGCCTGGATCTGCATGAGCAGATCGTTGGCGGCGGCGCCGCCATCCACGCGCAGGGGTTTCATGCGTTTGCCCAGGTCTTTCTCCATGGCCTGCAGAATATCTACATTTTGCAGGGCCATGGCGTCCAGGGTGGCACGGGCGATATGGCCGCGGTTGGCACCCCGGGTCAGTCCACACAGGACGCCGCGGGCAGCCGGGTCCCACCAGGGTGCGCCCAGCCCGGTCAGTGCGGGCACAAATTCCACCCCGCCGTGATCGTCGACACTCGCCGCCAGCGCCTCGATCGCCGGGGCGGTCTTGATCAGCTGTAACCCATCGCGCAACCACTGCACGGCAGCGCCACAGACAAAAGCTCCGCCCTCCAGCGCGTAGGTGGGCTGTTTTTCTCCCTGCAGCTGCCAGGCCACGGTGGTCAGTACGCCGGCTTTTGATTTCAAGGGCCGGTTGCCGGTGTTCATAAGAATGAAAGAACCGGTACCGAAGGTGCACTTGGCATCTCCGGGTCCAAAACAGGCCTGGCCAAACAGGGCCGCCTGCTGGTCCCCCGCCATGCCGCTGATGGGAATTCCATCCGGCAATCCGGGGATATTTTTGGTGTGCCCCATGACCCCACTGGAAGGCACGATGCGGGGCAGGATATCTGCCGGTACCTCAAAGAGCTCCAGCAACTCACGGTCCCATTTACCGCTGCGGATGTTCATCAGGGAAGTGCGGGAGGCATTGGACACATCGGTAACGTGCTGTTGTCCGGCGCTCAATTGCCACACCAGATAGGAATCGATGGTACCCGCCAGTACCTGCCCCTTGTTCAGCAAGCTCTTGACCCCGGGTGCGTTGTGCAGCAGCCAGCGAAACTTGCTGGCGGAAAAATAGGGGTCCAGAACCAGCCCGGTTTTGCGCTGCACCTTGCTTTCCAGGCCCTGTATTTGCAGGCCCTGGCAGAAATCGGTGGTACGCCGGCACTGCCAGACAATAGCGTTGTGCAAGGCTTCGCCGGTTTTCCGGTGCCACAGGGCAGCGGTTTCCCGCTGGTTGGTGATACCAATGGCGACTAGTTCTGTGGGCTTGCACAACTGCTTACGCAGCACGGCGCGTATGGCCTTGAGGACTGATTGCCAGATATCGCCAGGACGATGTTCTACCCAGCCGGGGCGGGGGTAGATCTGGGGAAATTCATAATTACATTTGGCTTGCAGGCGGCCGCGCTGATCGACCAGGGCCACCGTGGTGCCGGTGGTACCCTGGTCAATGGCCAGTACAAATTTGGCCACGGCTTAACTAGCTGGCGTAACCGGAGACTCCCTTGATTTCCAGGTAATCGGTGAAACCGTGGGCACCCCACTCGCGACCGTTACCGGAATGTTTGAAACCGCCGAAGGGCACATCCATGCCGGCATCGACACCATTCAGGTGCACGTTGCCGGCGCGAATTTGCGAGGCCACGTCACGGGCATGCTCTATATCGCCACTCTGCACGTAAGCAGCCAGGCCGTAAGGGGTATCATTGGCAATCTCTATCGCTTCCGCTTCCGTCTGGTAGGGGATCATGGTCAGAACCGGGCCAAAGATCTCCTCGCGGGCAATGGTCATCTCATTGTTGGCCCCGGAGAATACTGTGGGGCGAATGAAGTAACCCTTGTCCAGCCCCTCAGGGCGACCGGGACCGCCGGTGACGACTTTCGCACCCTCCTCGATACCCTTCTCAATCAAGCCCTGGATCTTGTTGAACTGTACCTCGGAAACCACCGGTCCCATGGTAGTACCTTCGGCAGTGGGATCACCCACAACGACGGATTCCGTCACCTTCGCCGCAATCGCCTCCGCTTCCGCCAATTTGTCAGCGGGAACCAGCATACGACTAGGCGCATTACAGCTCTGCCCGGTGTTGTTGTACA
This sequence comes from Gammaproteobacteria bacterium, assembly GCA_027295405.1. Classification (GTDB taxonomy): domain Bacteria; phylum Pseudomonadota; class Gammaproteobacteria; order Pseudomonadales; family Halieaceae; genus JAPUKZ01. Next base: position 8,240 of record JAPUKZ010000488.1, on the reverse strand, counting down.
TATGCATCACACCACGGGTGACCGCCGCTTCCAGATCGGCATCCTCGAGAATGATATTGGGCGACTTGCCACCCAGTTCCTGGGTCACACGCTTCACGCTAGGGGCGGCATTCTGGGCCACCAGGGTACCGGCGCGGGTGGAACCGGTGAAGGACATCATGTCCACATCCGGGTGCCTGGACAGCGCCGTACCCACCCCGGGCCCGTCGCCGTTGATCATGTTGTACACGCCCGCGGGCACACCCGCTTCGTGCATCACCTTGCTGAACAGGTAGGCTGACAGGGGCGCCACTTCACTGGGCTTGAGTATCATGGTGCAACCCACCGCCAAGGCCGGTGCCACCTTGCAGGTGAGCTGGTTGACCGGCCAGTTCCAGGGCGTGATCATGCCACAGACCCCGATCGGCTCCTTGAACACGCGGTGGGGCCCCAAGTCTTCTTCAAACTCAAACGTCTTCAGTACCTTCAGCGCGGTCATCAGGTGTCCGATCCCGGAGCCAGCCTGCGCTGCAACCGCCAGTTTGGTGGGCGCGCCCATCTCCATGGAAATGGCCTCGGCGATGTCATTGTAATTATTCTGGTAGGCTTCGATCACTGCCTCCATCACGGCAATGCGCTCCTCCCGGGAACTGCGACCATAGGTGCTGAATGCCGCCTTGGCAGCGGCCACGGCCTTGTTCACATCGTCTTCATTACCGAGGGCGATATGGGCACACACCTCCTCGTTCGCCGGGTTGATGACGTCAAAACTGTTGGGCTGGGCGGGGTCTACCCACTCGCCATTGATATAGAACTGAGTATATTCAAGCATGGCCACATCTCCAGATTGTTACGTGTTTGTGAACACAGGGCAGCCAACATACCAGAGTTACATAAAGAGGCAAGCACTACCGAAACCAGCAATTTTCAGACCGGCTGCTGGCCCCCGCTGCGGCTGCGCCGGTACACCAGTGGCGTGAGCCCGGTCCAGTTTTTAAAGGCGCGGCTGAAGGCGGGTTCGGTCAGTTCCAGGCGCCGGGCCACCTCCCCCACCTGGCAGTTGTCATCCAGCAACCAGCCGATCGCCTTGTCCCGCCGTACCTGGTCACGAATCTGGCGAAAACTGTTGTTTTCCTGTTGCAGGTGTCGATGCAGGGTGCGGGTGGTAATGTGCCAACGCGCCGCCAGGCTGCGCATATCGGGAAACGCCCGCTCCTGGGCATCCATCAGGACCTGGTAAATGTGGTCCGCCAGGCTGTGGGCAAACACCTGCTTGATAAACCACTCGTCCGGCAGGTGTTGCAGGTAGCGGCGCAATTCGGAGCGATTGCGCAGCACCGGCTGGTCCAGAAAATGTGCCGGAAAGCGGATACCGCTGATCCCGGCCTGGTAGTGCACAGGCCCGGGAAACATGAAGCCGTGTTCCGGGGCGTGCAGCGGGCGGGCAAACCTGAAACAGGTTTCCAGCAGCGGCATGCGCACGCCGATCAGCCAATTGAAATAGCGGTGCCAGACCAGCAGCATGAATTCCTCCACCAGGTGCTGGGGGTCCCGGGCCGGTTCCAGCAGATTCAGGTTCAGCTCCACCCGGTCACCCGCTTCCAGCAACTGCCAGCGCAGGGAGCTCGACATCAAGTTGTAAAACTGCACGCTGTAGCGCAGTGCCTCACGCAGATCCGCACACCGGGTGGTATGGCGGGCCATCAGGGCGAACATGCCGTGACGGTGGCTGGCCGCGCCGAAGCCCAGCAGCTCGTCGTCCAGGCGTTGCCAGATGCGACGGTACAGGGCACCTAATTGGGCCGGGGTGATTCGGGTTCGATCATCGGCCAACAAGGCAACCGTGAGCCGGGCTGTTTTCAGCAGCTCCCCCTGGTCACAGCCCAGGGTGACGGCCCGGGCGATGGCAATACGGGCAAAGTGGGTTGAGATTGTTGCTCGGTTTTTGTCCGGCATATGTCTCTAAGAAGCAATTTTATTTGGACAATCATGATTTTTCTGCCCTAATTTCCCAGTTTAGAGGAGTTTTTTGTCTTTTAAAATCAATATTTGTCCCTTGCAATCATTGTCTATACTTAGCCTGAGCGTCACAATAGCCGCGGAATTCAACAACCAGTCAGTAGCGAGGAATAACTCATGTCCGGTGATGCCATGCAAAGTGAAGAATTAACCCTGTTTCGGGATATGGCGCGGCGCGCCTTCGAGCAGGAAATCGAACCCCACTTCGAGGACTGGGAAAGCAACCACATCGTGCCTCGCGAGCTGTGGAATACCCTGGGCCAGGCTGGACTGTTATGCCCGGATATGCCCGAGGAGTACGGCGCCGCTGGCACCACCCCGCAGATTACCCTGATGCTGATCGAGGAACTCTCGCGCATGGGTTTTGGCGGTATCGCCTGTGGCTACGGTATCCACTCCAACATTGTGGCCCCCTATATCAATCACTTCGGCAGCGATGTGCAGAAACAGGAGTGGCTGCCGAAAATGATCAGCGGTGAAGCGGTAGGTGCGCTGGCCATGACCGAACCCGGCGCCGGTTCCGATGTACAGGGAATTCGCACCAACGCCGTGCGCGACGGCGATGAATGGGTGCTGAACGGCTCCAAGGTCTTCATCACCAACGGCATTCACGCTGACCTGGTCATCGTTGCCGCCATCACGGATCCTGGCCAGGGTGCCAAGGGCACCTCCCTGTTCCTGGTCGACGCGTCCCTGGAAGGGTTTTCCAAGGGCAAGAAAATCGAGAAGATCGGCCAGCATACCAGTGACACCGCGGAGCTGTTTTTCAATGACGCGCGGCTCCCCGCTAACGCCCTGTTGGGCGAGGAGAACAAGGGTTTTGTCATCATGATGACGGAGCTGCCACGGGAGCGACTGGGTATTGCCGCCCAGGCGGTGGCCTCAGCCGAGGGCGCCCTGGAACTAACCGTGGACTACGTGCAGGATCGCAAGGCTTTCGGCCAGGCAATCGGTAGCTTCCAGAACAGTCGTTTTAAACTGGCGGACGTGAAAACCCGCATCACCTTGAACCGTTGTTTCTACGACAGCTGTGCAGTTGCCTACAGCCGCGGCGAACTCAGCGCCGATGAAGCCGCCATGCTGAAACTGGCCAGCACCGAAATGCAGTGCGAGGTGATCGATGACTGCCTGCAGTTATTCGGCGGTTACGGCTTTACCGTGGAATACCCCATTTCCCGCTTCTATACAGATGCCCGCATCCAGCGCATCTACGGCGGCACCTCCGAGATCATGCGCGAGATGGTGGCTCGCAGCATGCTGGGGAAAGTCTAGAGAGTGGGGACAGACTTAAGTCTGTCCCCGGCCTGGCCCCCTGGCCAGGCCTGCAATCTCCGCGTCACTGAGACCGAGCAGCCCACCCAGTATTTCCTGGTTGTGGCTGCCCACGTCCAGTCCCGGCCAGTCGGTGCGCCCGGGGGTAGCGGTGAGTTTGGGCATAATCGCGGGAATCTTCAGCGGCTTGCCGTTCACGTCCACCTCCTCAAACATGCCGCGGGCATTGAAGTGGGGGTCGGCCAACTGGTCTTCCACATTGTAAATCAGACCCACCGGCACCCGCTCCGCTTCCAGGATATCGATAATGGTCTGGGCCGGATTTGAAGCGCACCAGTCTGCCAGCGCTTTGTCGAGTTCGGCCCGGTGTTGTACCCGGCCCTCATTGTTGGCCATGGCCGGATTTTCCGCCATTTCCGGGTATCCCGCCGCGACCATCAGCCGCTTGAAGATGGAATCACCGTTGCCGCCGATCACCACATACTTGCCATCGGCGCAGGTATAGGTATTGGTGGGCACAATACCGGTTACGGTAGTTCCGGAGGCGCCGCGAATCGCGCCGGCACCGGAATACTCCGGCACCACCCCTTCCATCAGGTTGAACATGGACTCGTACAGGGCCACATCCACCACCTGGCCGGCACCGTCTTCAGACTTGTTGCGCTGCAACAGGGACAGGCACACACCCAGGGCCGCGTGAATCGCAGAGATGGTGTCGCCGATACTGAGATTGGGCCGCACCGGCGGTTCCCCGGGAAAGCCATTGACATAGCGAAAACCGCTCATCCCTTCAGTGACCGAGGCGTAACCGGGCCTGGCAGAATACGGGCCGGTCTGGCCGTAACCGGAGATGCGGGCATAGATGAGCCCGGGATTGTCGGCCTTGAGATCGTCAGGACCCAGGCCCCACTTCTCAATCACTCCGGGGCGGAAATTCTCCACCACCACATCCGCACTCTTCAGTAATTCCTTGACCAACTCGCGACCGCGTTCGGTTTTTAAATCCAGGGTAATGTTCTTCTTGTTGCGACCGAGGCTGCGATACCAGTGGGCGGTACCGTCTTCGACAATGCGCCAACCGCGGATGGGGTCACCGGTGCCCGGTGGTTCCACCTTGATCACCTCGGCGCCAAAATAAGCAAGAATCGAGCCGGTGAAAGGACCGGCCAGCAACTGACCCAGCTCTACTACTCGCACGCCGTCCAGTGGGCGCTGGCCTAGTTCCTCAGACATAGACACTCCTTGGCAAAAACGGTGATCATTTTACCTGATAATCCTGGCAGTGCATGTGATACTTAGCGGCTTAACCAGCACCGGAGCGAGAATGGCCAGCCAAGAACTATTTACTACCCACGCCGTGGTCAACCCGGAGTGGATCGATTACAACGGTCACATGAATATGGGCTACTACGCGGTCGCCTTTGACGAACTGGCAACTGACCGCTACTTCGATTACCTGGGCATAGGCCTGGCCCATAAGCAGGAAGTCAACAACTCCACCTTCACCCTCGGTGCTAACATCGATTACCTGCAGGAAGTCGTGGAGGGAGCGCAACTGCGCATCACCACACAACTGGTGGACTTCGACCACAAGCGCTTGCACTACTATCACCGCATGTACAACGACGACAAGAACTACCTGGCCGCCACCAACGAGTGCCTGACCATGTATGTGGACATGGCGACCCGGCGCAGCACCCCCTTCAGCGAAGCACTGCAGGCGCACTTCGCCCGGGAACTGGAATTTGGGAACAGCCTGGGCCGGCCTGAAGGCTTAGGCCGCAAACTGGGGATTCGGCGCTAGCCCCCCCTATGAGCAGCAGTCTGCGGCAGAGCAACCTGGATAAGTTGCAAACACATGATTTCGATGTACTGATCCTGGGTGGCGGCATCAACGGAGCTGTATCGGCCGCATCCCTGGCGGCCAGGGGCTTGCGCGTGGCCCTGATTGAACGCGGCGATTTTGCCGGCGGGGCCAGTTCCAATTCTTCCAACCTGGCCTGGGGTGGCATCAAATACCTGGAGAGTCACGAGTACCTGCTGGTCAACAAACTGTGCAAATCCCGCAACCACCTGATGCAGAGTTACCCCTCCACCGTCAAGGAGATCCGGTTCTTCACCACCATCCAGCGCGGCTTTCGCTTCTGGCCCTTCTTCGTCTACCTGGGCAGCGTGTTGTACTGGCTGATGGGCCGCTGCGTGACCAAAGCCCCGCGCTATGTCTCAGCGCGAATGCTGGAGGCCACCGAACCGGTGATCAATACCAGCGATGCAGCGGGCGGCGTGGAGTATTCAGACTGCTACCTGTACGACAACGACGCCCGCTTCGTTTTCAATTTCATTCGCAACAGCCTCAACTACGGCTGTATCGCCGCCAACTATGTAGAATCGCTGGGCTCACGGCGCGAGGACGGGCAGTGGATAACCTCGACCCGAGATAACATCAGCGGCCACACATTCAATATTCAATCCAAAGTCCTGGTCAACGCCTGCGGCCCCTGGGTGGACAGCCAAAATCAAATAGCAGGCGCCAGGACCCGTTACCAGCATGTGTTCTCCAAGGGTGTGCATCTCACCGTCGACCAGGTGACTGATAACCGCCGGGTGTTGTCCTTCTTCGCCAGTGACGGACGTTTGTTCTTCCTGATCCCCATGGGGCCCAAGACCTGCATTGGCACCACCGATACCCGGGTGGAGTCACCGGAGGTGAGCGTAACGGATGAAGATCGCGACTTCCTGCTGGAAAATGTCAACGCCCTGCTGGATCTGGAGCCTCCCCTGACCCGGGCGGATATCATTGCCGAGCGGGTCGGGGTCAGGCCGCTGGCAGTACAGGGCGACGACGGTATGGCCGACTGGGTCATGCTCTCGCGAAAGCACGTAATCGAGGTCGACGAGGAACTGCAGCACCTGAGTATTTTTGGCGGCAAACTGACCGACTGCCTGAATGTGGGTGATGAGGTGGCGGACTGGATTGAGCGCCTGGGTATCGCCATCCCGCACCCGAATAAAATCTGGTACGGCGAACCCGGACGTGAAACCCGCGCTGAGTTCATGCACCAGGCCAATTTGATGGATCTCGATGCCCTCACCGACCACAGCTCCTCGGAGCCCTTGTCCGAGCGCTTCTGGCGCCGCTATGGGGAAACCGCCTTTGGTCTGCTGGAGCGTATTCGCGAGGACGAAGACGAGGCCCGCTTGCTGATCGAGAATGCCGAATATACACGCTGCGAAATTGAACTCGCCGCCCGGCGGGAAATGATCGTGAAACTGGAGGACTTCATGCGCCGTCGCTCCAAAATCGAGCTGGTGGTGCGGCGCGAGGACATCGCCCGGGCGCCCGGCCTGCGCGAGGCCTGCAAGATCCTGTTTGGCGACGCCGCCGATGAGAGACTGCGGGAGTACCTGGTTTCAATTTCCAAAGGAGACACGTTGTGAATCGATTCTGCCAACCCCTGCTGTGCCTGTGCCTGGCTTTTCTACCTCTGGGCGCCAGCGCGGAAGATAAAGCCGATTGCGCCAATGACCTGGATTGCAAATCCTCCTGGCTGGGGTTGTCGAAGCCTGAGCGCAAGCAGGTGTTTGAATACGGCGACGCCTATAAGGCATTTATGGACGCCGCGCGCACCGAGCTGAGCTTCGTCAGTACGGCAACAATCCTGGTTGAAGACCAGGGTTTCAAGCGCCTGACCGACAGATCCCCGATGCAGCCAGGCCACAAGTACTACGCGGTGAATCGGGATCGCACCATCGCTTTGATTGTGGTCGGGCGGGAGGCGCCCAGTAAAGGCTTCAAGGTCGTGGGGGCGCATATCGATTCACCGCGGCTGGAACTGAAGGCGCGCCCACTCTACGACAAGGAAGGCTTTGCCCTGTTCCAGACCACTATTCATGGCGGCATCAAAACCTACCAGTGGACCAATGTGCCACTGGCGCTGAGCGGTCGGGTGGACAAGAAAGATGGCACGACCGTGCGTATCGATATCGGCATGAATGAGGCCGACCCCATCTTCGTGGTGGCGGATATGTCGCCGCACACGGATCGCGGTTTCGGCGACAAGCCGGTAAAGGAGCAGGTCAAGCACGAGGAACTGGATCCCATCATGGGCCATATTCCCGATGCGAGCGGCAAGGAGATAGCGAAACAGGTACTGGCCCTGCTGAAAGCTGAATACGGCATCAGCCGCGCCGATTTCGTTTCCGCAGAACTGGCCCTGACCCCCGCCTACAAGTCGCGGGACCTGGGTTTTGATCGCGGGCTGGTCGCCGCCTACGGTCAGGATGACCGGCTGGGAGCCTACGCCGCACTGCGTGCCGCTCTGGCGTTGGGCACGCCCGAGCGCACTGCCGTGGTTTACCTGGTGGACAATGAAGAGGTCGGCAATATCAACAACACGGGCGCCCGCTCCGAGTATTTCAGTAACCTGCTGGCGCGCTTGTTGTACGCGGAACTGGGAGATGACTACAGCGACCTTGCCCGGCGCCGGGCGCTGACCGCCAGCGAGATGGTTTCCATTGACGTGAATCCAGGGATCAATCCCAAGAACCCTACCGCTTTCGAGGAGACCAATGCGCCGCGACTGGGCTTCGGGGTCAACCTGAAAATGTATGGCCAGGGCTTCAATGCCAACTCGGAATTCACCGCCCGCATTCGCGCCATGCTGGACGAGAACAATATCCCCTGGCAGACGGTTACCTACAAAGTAGGACCCCGCGGTGGCGGCACCATGGGCGGGGAATTCTCACGCCTGAATATGGAGGTGATCGACCTCGGGGTACCGGTGCTGTCGATCCACACGCCGCTCAGTATCAGCTCCAAGGTAGACGGCTGGAATCTGTACCGCGCCTGTGCGGCGTTTCTGGACTAATCGATCGCCCCACTCTCGCGTTACCCAGAAAAACCTGTACACCCCGCAGTATCTGGCGGCAGCCGATTCCGACTGATGTACAGCATCCCTGATTTGTTCGGG
>JAPUKZ010000487.1 GCA_027295405.1 Gammaproteobacteria bacterium | reverse complement strand
CGATTTCAAAACAACATGGACGCGTCGATTCGCTGATGCTTATCTCAGTATTGGGCCTGATCGCGGCACTGGCAGGAATTGCCTACAACTTTTGGCAGATGTCTATCAGTGCAGGTTGGGATGAGCAGTACCGGGGCGCCGCCTCTGCACTGCGAGTGACCACCCAGGAAATCAATGTAAGTTCGCGGGAGGCGTTTTCCGGGAAGAAGGCTGCTTTCGGCGAGCTCTCGGCTGCAAGGGCTGAATTTCCAATGAACCTGGGCGTCTTGCAGCGTGGGCGTGGTAGCCTGCCTGCACCCGGGGCGGCAATGAGCAGCTCTGTCGGTCGTATTGTAGACGATTGGGCAATTGTCGGTGAAAGTGCGGAGGCGATTCTTGCCGCCCAGGAACGCATTCTCTTTATACGCGACGTTTCCAGAAACCTGAACACCAATATCAAGACCATTCAGGCGCATTACGCGGACCTGGTCGATATTCTCGGTGACCTCAAAGTATCCAGTTCGACCCTGTTGGCTGCCCAGCGGCAGCTGTGGTTGATTGAGCGTATCGGCAGAAACCTTGATCGCATCCTGGAAGGCGGTACTAATGCCCAGGCGGCGGCTGAGGAGTTCAAGCAGGACGCACTGATGTTCCAGCGCAACATGGAAGGCCTGCGCCAGGGTGACCGCTTGCGTGACATCAGCCGCCTCAGGGATGCTGATGCGGTTGAGACCCTGAATCTTGCGGCTGAGTTGTATGCACAGATCAGCGAATCAGTGAATGAAATTTACGATGCGCACCCTGAGTTGATTCGCGTGGCGCAGGCTGCCGCGTTGATTACGCAAACAACCCCATCCCTGAGCGTGAATGTCGGCAATGCGGGAGTACAAGTCGACCAGCTGGCGGATGCGCGCTCCTTCAGTGGAAGGACCGCGACCTATCTGGGTGGCTTGTGCGTACTGTTCCTGGCCCTGATCACAGTTCGCATGAATGGAGCACGGTCGCAGGAGCGACAGGCACAGGAGCAAGCCGCGGCGACCGAGGAGGAGGTGCAGAAAAAGGTGTATGAAATTCAGCCGCTGGCTGAGGGTAACCTCACCCGCGACTTGACGGAAACAGACGGTATTACCCAGCCGATTGCGGTAGCGATCAACCAGTTGATCGCCTGGATCCGGGAGGTGGTAACCTCCGTGAACAGTTCCAGCTTGCAGGTGAACGAAGCGGTAGAGGAATCTGCCCGCGCCTCAGAAGTTGTGAAAACCAGTCTGGAAGAGGTGGGCAGTATTGTTGCCGACACCGCATCCACCAGTAGCGAGCTGAGCCTGATCAATAACCACATGTCCGAGCTGGCGGAAACCACCGACCAGGTTTCTGATGAGGCGGTGGAAGCGGCGCGTCAGGGCGATGAGGGTGTGAAAACGCTGATGGTGAGTGTTGAGGAGATTCGCGAATCCCAGCAGACGGTGGCAAAAACCAGTAAGCGACTCGGGGACGATATCGAGACCGTGGCGGACCTGTTGTTCAAGATCCGCGAGGTTGCAAACGCAATTTCCACCCTGGCGATGAACACCCGTATTGAGGCCGCTTCCTATTCCGGGGAGGGCGGTCAGCGCTTCGCCGGTATTGCCGATGAGACCGGTAAGTTGGCCAACCAGACCAACGATATTGTCCAGGAGGCTGACCGCGCGATTCGCTCGGTGAGTAACCGGATGGCGGAATCCAACAGAAACATGGAAGGCGCGACCCAGTCACTGGTGAAATTGACGGGTATTGCCTCTGATGTAAGGGAGCGTTTCGAGAGCATTCTCACCCTGAGTGAGAACACGCGTAACTACATGGGTGATATGCGGCAGCAGATTGAGCAGTCCGGTCAGTCTTCGGGTCATGTGACCGACAGTGTGAGCGACATCCTGGAGAAGATCCTGGGTACGCAACAGGCGGCTAACCGGATGAATTCCGCTACCGACGACTTGCGCAAGCTGTTTGACCGGCTGCGGGAAGATACCCAGCGCTTCAAACTGGCTGAAGAAGGTCCGGTCAAGGACGCCAGGCGTGCTCAGGCCAAGCCTGCGTCGACCAGGCCTGCGCCGGCCGCTGCTGATGAGGTGGTTGAACTGCGCACTGCTGCTGTAGATGCGGGCGAGCTGGGTCTGGATCTGGATTCGGACGAAGATCTGTTTGCTACACCACTGCTCGATGAACTGGAACAGAAGGCGAGCTGATCATGACTGCCGTGGAGTACCCGGTCATTGCTGATGAAGATATGCCCCGGTGGGAAAGCTGGATTGAGGGCATAACCGGCATCACCCTGGAGGGTCGCAAGCGGGTGCTGGAGCGTTGTATTTACCAGCGCTTGCTCGGTTGCGGGGTGCCCAGCCTGGAGGCGTACCAGCGCCTGTTCGACCACGGTGTTGAGGGGGATATGGAAAAGGCTGCGCTGATTGATCAGCTCACAGTCAAGGACTCCCGGTTCTTCAGGAATAGCAAAGCAATGGATGCTGTCGGCGACTACCTGCTACGGCGGGCTCGTGAACTTGATGGTGAAAGCAGCGAGTTCAGGATCTGGTCGGTGGGCTGCGCCCTCGGCCAGGAAACCTATTCGTTGGGAATGCTTGCCTCCGAGCAGTTTGCATTCACCGAAGTGAAATGGCAGGTGTTGGGCACCGATATCAGCCCCAGTGCCGTGGTGTACGCCTCCCGGGGGCAGTACACAGACAAGCAAGCGGAGCGCGTTTCGACGCATCGTAAGACTCGCTTTTTTGACAAGGTTGATGAGGACTGGCAAGTACAGCCTCATCTGCGCGACAAGGTCAGCTTTGGCGCGTCAAACCTGAAAGATATCGATAGTTGTCCCTTTGCGGATCAAGACGTCATCTTCTGTCAGAACGTGTTGATCTATTTTCGGGGAGACATGGCAAACCACATTGCTGACGAGCTTGTAAAACGCCTACGACCTGGTGGCCTGCTTGTATTGGGCGCCGGCGAGGTATCGGAATGGGATTCGCTAGCGGTGACTCGATGGCGATCAGAGACTGTAAATGCGTACCGCGCACGCTAATGGAAGCAGCTATGACACAATACTTTGATTTTGTTGCACTGGGCTGGATTGAAAAATATCTACGCGAAGAGATGGAAATGGCGCTGAAGTGTCTGAAATCATACGATCGCGAGCCTGAGGAAGGACAACACTTGCGGGATGCACTGCGCAATGCGCACTCTGCTACCGGTGTGCTGCGACTGTGTGCCCTGGACCCCGCGGCCTTGCTGACGGCGGAGATCGAGCGGGTGCTCGGACAGATGATCTCTGGGGGTATTGCCGGGGAGGCGCGCAAGCTGGCGATGACGGAGCTGGTTTGTGCAATCGAAGCACTGCCCGCTTATCTCGCTAATGTGAGGGCCAAGCGAGAGGTGTCTGCGGGGGTTATCGCGAATGTGATCAACGATCTGCGGCATTTCGGCAATCGTCCGACACTGCCTGACTCGTTGTTTTTTAACCCTTCAATTAAACCCGGTGCCGGGATCTCCCAGGACCAGCAGCCTGCGGACGAGGCCAGGCTCAAGCAGTTTGCCAGTCGCGCCTTACGGATTTGCTACGAGTTTTCCAAGCCGGCCCTGAAGCGGGAACACGAGGCACTGAAACGTCTGTATGCGGTGGGTAAACACTCTACCCCGATGCTGGCCGGAACCCAGATGGAGCCCTACTTCCGTTGTTACATGGGGCTGATTGAAGCTCTGGCGCAGCCCAATGCGAGCGGCGATGAAGTGATGGTCGATATCTTCAAACACACTTTTGTGTTTCTGAAGTCCCTGGCGCGCAATGGAATGGAAGCGGTGGAGGAAGCGAATCCGACACCTTATATAAAGAAGATGCTGTACTACATCGCCAGATCACCCTCGCCCACGGTCTTGCAACAGTCCCTGCGCGACACCTTTGGGGTGCAGAATGTTGATGATGTGCGCATCGAGAGCAGCGGGCGTTTGATTCAGGAAGACGACCTGTTGGAGGCTCTCAAGCACACCATGAGTCAGCTGCTGGAGGTGATGGAGTTTATTTCCTCCGAGCCCCACGATATTTGTGCGAGTAATTCCCGCTTGGTCTCCACGATTGTTCCGCGACTACGTCAGGTTGGCCTGCAGTTGAAGGCCATCGGCCTGACCACTCACGCCGAGACCATCTTGGAGCAACACCGGGTACTGGAGCAGTTGTCGCAGCGGGATGAGCCCGTGCGACACGCTGAACTGCTCGACTTCGGTGGTGCCCTGGTGGCCGTCAAGGAAAGCCTGGAACACAAGCTCAAGCACGGTTTGTCCGCCCAGGGGGACAGTATGAGCCACGATCTGGATGCGGCTATTGTGCAGCAGACGGTCAGGTGCCTGAGTGATATGAAGAGCAGCATCAACCGCGAGTTTGCCCGCAAGGACCTGCTGCAGTTCATGGCGGAAACACAGACTTCCGATGGAGTCTCAAGAGCACTGTTGCGTCCGTTCTACCGGGCCGCGTCGCTGATCAATGACCCCGAATTACAACAGTCCATGTCAGAGTGGGAAGACGGTGAATTTCCCGCGCAGGACAAACTTCATAGATTGGCGGAGCAACTGCTGTCCGAGATTCCCGAACACTCCTACGCCGAGCAGGCCGCCACCGATATGGAGCAGGTGTTGTCGGTGCTTGGGTTGATGGAAGACAAACATACGGAATCTGCAGTCCTGTCGGATTGCTCACGCTACATTCGCGAATCCGTAGAGCTGGGAGGGCTGGTAAATGATGCTGGCATGGCCTGTTTCGCCGAAGCCATTGCCGCCCTGGAACAGTATATGGAGCGTTGCACCGCGGATCCGCTGGGTAACTCTGTTGAGCATCTGGATCGAGCCCAGGCCAGGGCAAAAATGCTGGACTCCTTTATTGTGCAACGCCATAACGAAGCGCAGGGCGACGATAATATTCTGGATTTTGATGCGGGACACAATGAGCCGGTTATTCTGGGTGATCTCGACCTGGGTGATGCCGACGTGAAGGAAGAGCCGCAGCAGGCTATTCTCGAAATGTCTGCGGAAGACTCTGTGGCGGCGCTCGCAGAGCCGGCACCCACGCCTACCAAGTCGCATGTAGTGGCACTGGTTTCTGTTTCTGGCCAGGCACAACCATTCGCTGAAATGGCCACGCAAGACACCGCTGCAACCGCGGCTGTGTCTGCGGAGACCGGTCTACCCTGGCGTAGTGCCTTAAAGTGGTGGCGGAATGCTGAAATCGAGCGCGGACCGGATGCGCCTCCCGAAGACCCGACCATTGAGTTGGACGAGGAGCTGGTTGACTGCTTCGTGGAAGAGGCGCGCAAATATATCCGCAAACTGGAGGATGCAGCACCGCGTTTTGCCGCGGAGCTGGATAATGAACAGGCGATTATGGATATTCGCGCGGTCTTTCACACCATGAAGGGAAGTGCCCGCACGATTGAGATGTTTGTGTTCGGGGAATTCATGTACGACATGGAAAAGGTCTTTAACTCTTTGCGAGATGGCTACATTCAGGGCACTCCCGATATAGCAGGCCTGGTGAATGCGGTTTCCGCGCGATTGCCCTCATTTATCGATCTGATGAATAAGCGGGTGCCGTTTTACACAGCGGATTTCCAGGTTCCACACACGATTGCGGCGGCGATAGCCAACAAACAGTTTGATGCGGATTCCCTGCTGGTTGTCAGTGAGAATCGGGCAGATATTGAGGAGCTGATGGCTGCTGAAGCCGCGCGAACCTCCGCGGAAGCAGCGGAGGTCGAAGCAGAAGTGACGCAGGCCGAAGCAGACGCGACCGCTGCGGCTGACAGGGAAACTGAACTGGATACCGAGCTGGTCGCAGAGGAGGCTGATACTGATGTTGCACAGCAGTCAGGGGAATCCCAGACAGAGCTGCTGGATATTGAGCTCCTTGAGGAGGAAGCGGTCCCCGAAGTTGAGCAGAAAAGCCAAGCCGAGCTGAATTCAGCAGGCATAACCAGGATCTGGGCGCAAAAAAATGCTGATGTGATTGTAGCGTATGTGGGCAGGATTCTGGAGGAAAATACAGCAAACGGTGAGGCGACGGAGTACTCCGCACGCGCACTCATTCTACTGCGCGCGCTGATTCCGGCGTTGGTTGAGCTGCGCGAAGGCGAATTTCTGGAACTGGATGAATCGACTCTTGCCTACTTTCTCGACCTGCCGGTAATTCAGCACCTGGCCAGCAATGCAATATTTGGCCTGGTCGACAATGGTAAGGGCGAATTTTTTAAGTACCCACTCTCCGCGGAGGTCATCGACGGCTTGCAACGCTATCTCGATACCCTGACAGAAGCGGAGGAAGAAGGGGATCCCGACCGGGTCACCGAGCTTCACAATGAGGTACGGGCGTTTGTCAGAACGACTCTGTCGCTACCAGAGGTGGCAGCCGTGGCAAGGACCGGGACTGATGGCATTCCTGATGCCTCCCTGCAAAGTTATGAGGTGAGTGCACCGACGCGGCTGGATAATAATGCGCAAGCGAGAGAGTACCAGCAATCTCCTGCAGGCGAGCGGGCCACGGATGTGGTGGTCTCGCTGGGAGAACCACTGGAAGATACAGAGGGAGGGACCCCCCGCCCAAAGGGTTTAACTGAGCAGGAGCCAGAAGCAATTCTGGAGCCTGCTCCTGCGGTTGTTGAAACCCCCGCTCCTGCGGTTGTTGAAATCGAAGACGAGGATATTGACCTTGAACTGCTTGATCTGTTCATCGAAACCCTGGATGAATATTTCGAGGCTATCGACGGCGCGATCGCCCAGCTGGAGGAGGCGGATGCCGCGGGAGTACAGCGGCTGAAGAATACCCTGCACACGATCAAAGGCGGAGCGAACTCCGTTGGCGTGAGGCGATTTGGCGCCATGGTGCACGAGTTCGAAAGTCGCATCATTGACCTGGAGCATGATGGGGATATCGCCTCCGCCGCAGGGCTGGAGAAGATTTATCCGCTGCTGGACGAACTGCACGAAGCGGCACGCTTCATCCGCCGTCAGCGCGCGGATTGGGACAGCACGGCTGCGGCGGAAGTCCCGGAAGAAAGTGAACCGGTTGACTCGGCAGTGTCCGGAGAAGACATAGCGCAAGCGACTGAGGAGCACGAAGAGGAGCAAGAGCAGGAATCCTCGCCGCAGCGGGTTGACTCCCTGCGCGTATCCACCGGCAAAATTGACCGCCTGCTGGATACCGGGCTCGAGATCAGCATGAGCAATGTACGTAGCCGTCGCGCACTGGATGCGGCGCTGCGGGATGAGCAGGCTGTGCAGGGTCTGGCCCGTCGGGTGCTGGCGCTGGTGGACCAGTTATCCTTGCAGTTGGACACCGAGATTCAGGCTAAAACCGAATCAGTTTCCGATTCGGAACAGTTTGATCCGCTGGAAATGGATCGCATCACAGAGAAACAGAGCCTGGCGGCGATCTTGCGCGAGGCAGCCGTTGACCTGCAGGAGGAATCCCAGGAACTGGGCGTACATATTGATACCGCGATGCGAGAGTCCATTGGTTCCGGTCGGCTGGCGGACAGCAGCCAGGCAGAGATGCGCCTGCTGCGCCTGGTCAGCTTTTCCAAGTTGGGTCCGGGTTTTCGGCGCCTGGTACACCAGGTCAGTCGCCAGCTCAACAAGCAGGTGGAGTTCGAGATCACCTGTGGTGAGGGTGGGCTCGATGTGGGCGTGTTTGAGCAAATCAAGACCGCGCTCGAGCATATGCTACGCAATTCGATTGACCACGGTATCGATACGCCGAAAGAGCGAGCCCAGCGGGGTAAGAGTGAAACCGGCAGGGTCTCCTTGATTATTTTCCGCGAGACCTCGGAATTTGTCATCCGCTTGCTTGATGATGGCAATGGTATTGATGCTGACCGGCTGCGTGCCAAAGCTGTCGAGCAGGGGATAATTACAGAGGATGAGCAGCTTTCCGACAAGGAAGCCTTGCGTCTGATTTTTCACAGCGGTTTGTCCACCGCCGACAAGGTCACGGATGTATCCGGCCGCGGCGTGGGTATGGATGTGGTGGCACAATCCATCGCCCAGGTGGGTGGTACGGTGGAGGTACAGTCCAAGCCAGGATTCTATACCCAGTTTGATATCCGCATTCCCGCCAGCATCATGGTCAATGGTGCTCTGTTGGCTAAAATCGGAGGCGAAGAGGTTGCCGTACCGCTGACTTCGCTGGATGGTTCGGATTTTCGGGCCCGCGAGGAATTGCACACGCAGGCCAAAAAAGGCACAAAAGCCGTTATTAATTACCGTGGCGACGACTATGAGTTGCGCTACCTGGGCGCGGTTCGCGGGACCTTGCCGATACCGAAAATAGACGACATGCCGGAATTTATGCCGGTGTTGTTTGCCCATCTTGAGCGCCGCCGCGTGGCTTTCTTCGTGGACTCAGTGGCGAACGCGGAAGAGTTGGTTATTCGCAGCCTGGGCGCACAGTTTACCGGAGTGCCCGGAGTTGCCGGTGGCTCGTTGAAGTCGGATGGACAACCGGTGCTGGCGCTGGATCTGAACGATTTGATTCGGCAGGTGGACTACGCCGATGCCGCATCGGAGACGACAAGCACACAGGTGGAGACAACCACGCTGATTTTATGTGTTGACGATTCAGTGATGATGCGCCGGACCTACGAAAAGCGGCTACAGAGTATTGGCTACGAGGTGGTAACGGCGGTGGACGGAGTGGAGGCGCTGGACTACCTGTCTGACGCGACTCGCCTGCCTGACTTTATCTTTACCGATCTCGAGATGCCCAATATGAACGGTTTTGAATTCATCGCAAACCTGCGACGAGCTCCGATGCTGGAGGGCATTCCCGTGGTGGTGGTGTCCAGCCGTGATGGCGAAAAGCACCGGAACGAAGCGCGGAAGGTCGGGGCCACGGATTTCATGGCAAAGGGCGCCAATACTGCCGAAGGTATGCAAGCTGTGATAGAGCGCTATCTGGCCCCGGCGGCCGCCCTTGCGAGCTGAGAGCCTGGCAGAGAGACGAGTTGAGACAGGCCTGCTCAGAACAGGCTTACTGATTCTGGAGGAGACATGAGAAAGAAAGAACCCAGGGATACCCTCGAAGTTGCGATGCTGCCTTTGCAGGATGGCCGGCAGATAGTGGTTCCACTGCAGGTACTTGTTGAGGTTCAACAAATACAGTTCGGCGCAAAGGCCGAAGCTGAGTCGGCCGAGTTGACCGAATTGAGCTGGCGTGGCCGCGAACTGCCAATAGATTCTCTGGACACCCTTTGCGGGCTGCCTGCACCCGCCCGGGAGCAAATGTCGACGGTTGGTATTTTCAAGGCCGACAAGGATGCAGAGCATCCTTTCCGGGCCCTGTCTTTTTGCGGTAATGCGGCACACCGTCGCATTGATGCGGCCAGTCTGGAGCCTGCGGACACCCCTGCCGATGGTCATTTTGTGGGTGCGATGCGAATGGAGGAACAGGTCTACCTGATTCCGGACCTGCCGAAATTGTTGTTTACTGGTAGTTGAAGGTCAGATCGCGCGCGCTTCTGCAGAGGCGTGGGTTTTCCTGGCCAGTTCCTCGATATAAGAATAGCGCTGTGGATAGTGGCGCTTTATGAGCTCAGCGACGCGCGGCAAATCCAGTACGCCGGACTGCACGACAACGTAGCGGCCGGCTCTGCGATCATAGTTCAGAATCACGCCATCGTCCTGACTGAGGCGCTTCTTGACATAGTGAAAGGTGCGTTCGCTGCAGTCCGCAGCGTCGCTGAGTAGCAGCGAATCATCCGTATGCATCAGGTGCATGGCGATAAGAACCAGGTACTTGCGATGAGTGCTCTTGGCCGGTACTGGCTCTAGTTCAGCGCGGCTGAGATCGTTGTAGGTGATCCTGTCTCCATCCCTGGCCAGATTGGACTGCAAACTCACGGTGCTTGCCTCTTGTTGCGACCGCTGGGTACCGCATTCCCTCATCCCTATGAGGGAGACCCGCCGGAAGCTTGTCTATCTGTACGATAACCCAGTGATTTGAAGGCTCATAGTGGTTTCTCAGCGAGTGTCAGTAATAGTGACACGCGTCTCAAAATTGGACGGTGTTGACTGCTTTCAGGGGCTCATGCGTGGGTACAGGCGCATGAACTCGGCGCCCAATTCGCCCGGAGTGGCGCTGTGTGCGACCAGCCCGAGATCGATCGCATTTTGCGGCATGGAAGGGGAAACCGCGCTGCTGGGATCCTGCACCCAGATTCGGGTGCCAACCGCCTGCAAGGCACGGAGGCCTTCGCTGCCGTCTTTGCCGGCCCCACTGAAGATGATGGCGCCCGCTGGTGATGGACTCATCCCGGACATGGTCAGCATCAGCTGATTGATATTTGGAGTCTCGGCGGTGCCCCATTGGTCGCGCACACTGAATACCTCCCCCTGCTTGGAGAACTCCAGGCGGCAAGCCGCCGGTACAATCAGCACGTGACCGGGATTCAGCCAGTGTCGACCCACCGCCAGGGAGCAGCAAAGGTTCGGATTGGAATGCCCCACCGCGGTGAGCATGCTCTGTTGATTGGCCTGGATATGCTGGGCGTAGACGAAAGCGACCGGGGGTATATGGGTAAAGGCACCGAAAAACTCGGAAGCAGCGTTGACACCACCCGTTGATCCGGCAAGGATCCATACCGCTTCTACCTCGGCGTAGGCCTCCAGCACCGAAACGGTTTGCGCATTGCCGGCGTGCCAGAAGTCGGCACTCCATTTGTCCAGGGTATGGATTATTCGCTTGCACCAACTGCTGTAATTCAGCTGATCTGAGGGGTCGGGCCGATTGCTGAGCACCAGTACCTCCTGCTCAATCCAGGCCACCGCATCGGCCACTAGCGTGTGATCCGCGCAGTCGACCACCCAGGCGTCGGTGTCTGCCAACTTACCCGGTACCAGTTTGTCGGGTGACACCCGGACGATGCGATAGCCAGCGCCTATGATGCGCCCGGCCAGCAGCAGTGAGCTGTGGTCACAAATGATGCCGATGGTTGGTCCTGTCTGCATACGCGATGGAGCCTGTAGTCGAAAACACAGGAAACCAGCTATGAGTACTTTGGGCAACCGGAATCTGGGCTTTTTTGTCGATACCACCCTTTATCTTCTAGCCTTTCCAAAGCTATTATGCTCACTCATAAGAATTCGGCAAACTCAGACGCAATCATGCTAAGAACAGTGGGCAGTATTCTTTCGACTCGCCTGCAGCGCTGGATCCCGGAGCCCTTCGTTTTTGCCATTGTTCTGACCCTGCTGGTCGCACTGATGGCATTGGCCTTTACCGATACCGGGTTCAATAAAGTCATCGATGACTGGTATCGCGGTTTCTGGATACTGCTCGATTTTGGTATGCAAATGGTGTTGATACTGGCCACGGGCTATGCCATTGCATTGTCGCCGCCCATTTCCCGGCTAATCGACCGACTGGCGAGTATGGCCAGGACACCCGGTTCGGTTTATGTATTGATCGTCATAGTGGGCGGTCTCTTTGCGCTGGTGAGCTGGAGCTGGGCGGTGCTGACTGCGGTGCTGGCACGTGAGTTGGCACGGCGTGTCGAAGGCCTCGATTATTCCTACCTGGTGGCTTGTGTGTATTTGTCCAGCCAACCCTGGGTGGGCGGCCTCTCCAGTTCGATTCCCCTGCTACTCAATACGGATGGCAACTTCCTGATTGAAACCGGAGTGCTGAGTGCCAAAGTGCCAATAGTTGCGACCCTGGGCAGCTTGCTGAACTGGCTTTATCTGGCGCTTTATTTCCTGACCCTGCCGCTGTTTATGTGGCTGATGAGGCCCCATGCGAAGTCGGCTCTCTCGATAACCGACATGGCGGACCCGGCCTACGAGGAGAAGGGAACCGTAGCCGAGGAAGCTGCGGCCCATACCCTGACCGGTGATACGGTCTCCGATCGTCTGAACAATGGCGTCTGGTTGCAACTGCTTATAGCTCTGGCTGCTCTGTCGTTTATAGTGCGTCACTTCGCCAATAACGGATTTGATCTCGATCTGAATATCATGATCTTCCTGTTCATTGCGATCGGACTGATTACGCATAGAACGCCAATGCGCTATGTGATCGCGATGAAACGTGCCTGTGGCAACGTCTCAGGTATTGTGTTTCAGTACCCGTTCTACGCCGGCATCATGGGTATTATGATGTTCAGCGGTCTGGGTTCCTTGATCGCAGATGGGATGGCGGACGGGGCCACTGTTCACACATTGCCTTTTCTCGCGTTGCTCAGTGGCGCTCTCATCAACTTCGCAATTCCTTCTGCCGGTGGCGAGTGGGCGGTGATCGGGCCAGCCTTGACCGAGGCGGCGATCAATGTCGCCGGCGCTTTGCCAGCGGAACAAGTGGAACTATTTATTGCTCGCATTGCGATGGCGGTCGCCTATGGCGAGACTTCAACCAACCTGCTACAACCCTTCTTCCTGCTCATCATACTGCCGGTGATGGGGGCGGGAGTTCGCATCCAGGCACGCGACGTGATGGGCTATCTGGTCATTCCATTTTTCTATGTGTTGCTTACCTCAGCGCTGCTGGTCACTTTCACGCCGCTATAGAACATTGTGCTGCACTCGCACTGCAGGAGTTCCGATTGTTACGACCAGGCGCTGGGCACTTGCGCATCGATCAGGCGCGGACTGCGTTGGGACATGGCCTCTGCCAACTGTTGGTTGAACTCTTCCGCAGTTGTGGCCCGGCTGGCACTCACGCCCATGCCTTTTGCCATGGCGGCGAAATCCATATCCGGTTGGCCGATGTTCAGCATACTGGCGGCGTTGGGCCCGGGCACGCCGCCGCGGGCGCCGGTGCGGGCAAACTCCAGTTCCAGAATGCTGTATTTGCGGTTGTTGCAAATCACCACTGTCACATCCAGGTTCTCCCTGGCCATGGTCCACAGGGACTGTATGGTATACATGGCGCTGCCGTCCCCTTCGATGCAAACTACCTTGCGTTCGGGGCAGGCGATTGCGGCCCCGGCCGCACAGGGCAGACCGTAGCCGATAGAGCCGCCGGTCAGGCTTAACCAGTCGTGGGGTGGTACTGTTTCAGTGGTGGGAAAACAGTACATCCCGGTAGTGGCGCCTTCGTCGACAACGATGGAATTTTCCGGCAGGTGGTGGGCCAAACTTTGACCCAGGCTGGCGGCGGTCAACTCACCGCTGGGGGGTTCGGGTACCGCCAGTGGATGCAGTTCGGGTGCGGCGTCTTCTCCACCGACTGCAGCGAGCAGTTCCTGCAGACAGGCTTCAATGTCATCGCCGGGGTGTGCCAGGTCCAGTTCCTCGCAACCGGGAGCGGAGATCCGGCTTTCCACATTGGGGTAGGCGAAGAAAGAGACCGGTGATTTCGCGCCCAGTAGAATCAGGTTCTCAACCTCCTTGATGTGATCGATGGCCAGCTCCGCCAGATAGGGTAGTTTTTCCAGTTTTGCGGTACCCGCGCCCCGCCGCACCCGTGGCGGAAAGGTATCGGTGCTGACCCGGGCGCCGGTGGCCTGGCCCAGCTTGCTGAGCAGAATACCCTGTGTGGCGGTCAGTTCGCCGCCGCCGAACAGGATCATTGTCGGTTTGCCGGATTGCAGCATTGCCGCTGCCGCGGCAATACGTTCGCCGGCGACCCGGGTCGGTGCTGTTGGCGTTGCTACGGGCGCCGCGCCGTTGGGGTTGTCGCCCCAGGAGACATCCGCCGGCAAAATCAGGGTGGCAATCCGGTTGTGGCCGGCCTCCCGAACTGCCCGGGCGGCGTCCTCGGCAATATCCTGCGGCGCTTGTGAGGTATAAACCCAGTGGGACATGGGCGTCGCTACCGCCTCAATATCTGAAGTCAGGGGCGCGTCGTACTGCAGATGGTAGGTGGCGTGGTCACCGACGATATTGAGCATGGGCACGTTGCCCTTTTTCGCATTGTGCATATTGGCCAGGGCGTTGCCCAGGCCCGGACCCAGGTGGAGGAGGGTGGAGGCAGGTTTGCGTGCCATCCGCGCGTAGCCGTCCGCGGCCCCGCTCAGTACTCCCTCGAACAGGCACAGCACGCAGCGCATGCCTGCCACCTCATCCAGGGCGGCCACGAAATGCATCTCCGAGGTACCCGGGTTGGTAAAACACACGTCTATCCCGCTATCCACCAGAGTTTGGATCAGGCTTTCTGCTCCATTCATGATTGGGTCACCTTATCTGAGGTAAAAATCTTGTTGGGGTTGAGAAGTTTAAAGGATAGTCCCTATAAAAGGGGTGTTGAAAAATATTCTTCTTTTTTAGCACCCGGGTTTCCCGAATGATATTCGACCGATCGTCGTAGATTTTACTGAAATCCGGCTCGTTGCTCCGAACGCGGCCCGATGAAGACGCGTTTCAGTCTATGAGCCCAGGTTATTGCCATGGATGGCATGGCCAAAAAATTACTCCTGCATTTATGGCACTTCCCCATCCATGGCGGTCGTATGCCGGTTTTGCAGGAGCAAAAACCGGCCATCGCCGCGTGATGCTCGGCCGGTGATCTATGCTCGGTTGTGGCGGTGGACTTTGCCCCCTTGCCGCGGTGAGCCGGTGTGATCTCGGCTCGCCAGCGATGATTTGGGCCGGGCCGTGCTGGCGCAGGCACCGGCCAGGTCGAAAACACACACTGCCGGCGCTGGCAAACCTGGTTCTGGTCTGCGTGTTTCGTTGGTCACAGTTACCGGAGCGAACCACGCCATGGCGGCAAATCGAGCTGGAGATTTTTCAATCATTCAACGAGTTGATTGAGCAACATTACTCGCACACTGGCCCCTCGCGGATTATGCCGCGGCGCTGAATGTCACCCCGGGCCGGTTGGCGGATATTTGCCGCCTGGCGGGAGAGTCGGCGTCGGTAACAGGGTAAATCATGCGGCGTGCTGCTCTGGGTTACAGTTCGCACGTGCCTGCCTTAGCCACCACTGACCGGCGCCACCATCTGCATCAATACCCCGCAAAACCAGGCGGCGTAGGTACCCAGCGCATAGCCCAGTACAGCAAGCAGTACTCCTACCGGTGCCAGCGAGGGGTGAAAGGCCGCCGCCACCACGGGGGCTGATGCAGCCCCGCCCACGTTGGCCTGGCTACCCACCGCGAGGAAAAAGGTGGGTGCCTTGATCACGCGTGCCACCAGTAGCAGCAAGCAGGCGTGGACCCCCATCCAGAGCATGCCCACCAGGAATATCCCCGGGTGATTGACCACAGCGGTGATGTCCATCTTCATGCCGATTGAAGCCACCAGGAAGTAGATAAACACCGAACCTATCTTGTGAGCGCCGGCCGCTTCCAGGTGCTTGATCCGGGTAAATGAAAACACCAGTCCCAGCGTGGTGGCTATCACGATCAGCCAGAAAAAATGGCTGGTCAGGCTGAAGCGGGCCAGTTCGGGGTGGTGGTTGGTAATATAGAGAGAGATAATGTCGGCGCCAAGATGAGCCGCACCGGTAGCCCCCAGGCCGGCGGCCATCATCAGCATAAAATCAGGAAGCATTGGGGTGCGTGCGTGTTCCCGCTGAAAGTGTTCCACCGCCTCGCGCACTACTTCGATGGCGCTGGTATCGGCACCGCGCCTGGCGTCCAGTTCGCGGGCGCGACTGGCCATGACCAGGAGTACGGCCATCCAGATGTTGGCCACAATGATATCGACCGCAATCATGGTGGGGAAAATCTCGTCACTCACCTCCCACATCTCGTACATGGCGGCCTGGTTGGCGCCGCCGCCAATCCAGCTTCCCGCAATTGTGGTCATGCCGCGCCAGATCTCATTGGGAGCCGCGCCACCCACCGTTTCGGGGCTGAACACTGAGACCACCAGGATGGCGATGGGCCCGCCTATGACAATTCCAACGGTGCCGGTGAAGAACATAATCAGCGCCTTCGGACCCAGGGCCACGATCTTCCTGAGATCGATGGACAAGGTCAGCAATACCAGGCTGGCTGGTAACAGGAAGCGCGAGGTAACGAAGTAAACCTGCGAATATTCACCGTCGATCACCCCCAATGAATTGAAAATTGCGGGCAGCAGGTAACACATCAACAACGCTGGAACATAGCGGTAGAAGCCACGCCAGAAGCGGTGCGGGCTATTGGACGTGTAAAATACTAAGCCCAGGCACAGTGCCAGGATGCCGACCACGACACCGTCATTCTGAATCAAGGCCTGCGTTGCTATCGGGTTCGCCATGGATAGACTCTGCTGTCAGCCGAAAGTGGCTCATCATAACCGAGGATTGGCCTGATCCGGCGAGAGTTTGCCTGATGCCGCGTAGTTTTTACATGGCTGAATCTTGCTCGTTGGAATTGAGTCGCCTCGCCCCGGATTTCTTACTCCTGTTCCTCCCTGCGGGCACCGGCGAGGATATTGGGCAGGGCGTAGTTGCCCTCGTGGCAGGCATACTCGTAGATCGGTCCCTCGCTGCGGCGCAAGGTCAGTTCGCCGCTCCAGGGCTGGCTGTAGATGTCGTCATCAGTGACGGTGAACTGGTACAGAATTTCGTTTTCACTGATGCGGGTGAATCGCTCGTCCACCACGCTGTTCTCACTCATGTAGAACAGGTGCCGGGTGGATGCACGCAGGTCGTGCTGGGGGTGAAACTGGGTGGTCCGTATCACCAGGGTGTCGTCTTCCCAGTGGCCCATGGGATCGCCCAGCCAGGGTTTGATCATGGCGGGCAGCGGTTCTCCCTGCAGGCGAATAGTTCGGGCATCGTGATTCATTTCCACCAGGATCATGACATGTCCCGGCGACTGCACGAACTGGTAGTTGTTGTTATAGAGAACCGGCAGCATGGGCGGACCGCCGGTGGAGCCAAAGCCAACCGTGCAGCGCTCACCCTGGTTGCGCTGTTCTGGATTGTCAGTGCCATTCAGGGCCTGGTAACCGCGCCAGTACATACGGAGTCGGCCCCACAGCCGCAAGGGTAACTGGCCGTCCTCCGGCTCGACTATTATCGAGGAGCGGGGTTCGCCCCTCACCCGCAGGATGTGAGTCCCCGGATCCATCCAAAAGGAGTTGTAACCGGCGAAGGTGTCGCCACCCACGGGCAGATCACCCTCACCAATATTCTCGTACTCTTCAATTCGCTCCTGACCGTATTTCTCCCAGGCCAGGGCTTGCTCCTCGGTCAATACCAGGGTGTCGACATCATCGGGACGGGCCAGGTTGGTGAGGGTGGCACTGGTCCAGATACCCTGCAGGTCCGGGTCCCCCCAGGGCATATGCTGCTGTTGCCAGTCCTCGCCGAGTGCGGGCGGGGCGAGCCAGTTTTGCACCAGCATCAGCGCCGCAACTGCAGCCAGGGATTTAACTCGCTCGCCGAGGATAACCGACGACTTTCGGGCTTGATTGACAAGCATTACGACCCTCGACCCTTCAGCACCATGGACTTCAGGAAGAATATGACCGCGTCGGTGTGCCGCTGTCAAATTCCCCCGCTGCCGGCGGCCCCGCGAATAACCTTCCGCGGATAGCCGCCCCACCTCCTTATCCTGGCACGGGCGCTACACTTCGTGTAGCCGAATTGTCCACCGCCCCTGGGGGCTTCTGTGGCCATAGGTCCAGGTGGTTTTATAAGCGCCCGCGAGATTCACGAACGGGTTGTCCCCGGGAACTCGCCCATCGTCGTGTACGCGGTGGATCTTGCCATAGGGGGTGCCTTGAACCAGTTCCGAGTGTTTTCCGTCGGCGGTGACAGCCGCCGGCACCAGGACCACCAGTGTGATCGTGACCAGCAGCAATTTTCGCTTCGTGGGTGGTTTACCTGTGTCGGGGTATCGAATTAATCTCCAACGCCCCTGTCTACTCATTTCACGGTATTTTTTATCGCTTATGTGAACCAGTTCCGTTTCACGGGTATTTCTTTACCATTTGGCCACTGCCTGTGCAATAGTTAAGCGCTTGAGCAAGCTGGAAATGTGAGACGTTTCACGTTTTCGGGTTGTTGTTGCCAAACAATGCTGTGCTTGCCACGAAAGGCTGCGCCCTTAATGATTTCTGAATAATCACTGATACTGTTGCAGGAAGAGTCTATGGAGCCGCAGGATCAATCGCTTGCCGAACGATTTCAACAGTATTTTGACGTTGATTTTGCTGGCTCGCTGGAACAAAAAAGCGCGGTGTATCGCATCCGCTACCGGGTGTATTGCGAAGATCTCGAATATGAACCGGCGGACCTCTTCCCCGATAGATTGGAGCGCGACATATTTGATGAGCATTCACTGCACTGCCTGATCACCCATCGGCGCAGCGGCAAGCATGCCGGTTGTGTCCGCCTGGTGGCTGCTGGTGGCCCCTACGAGGGCGGTGTGCTGCCCTTCGAGAAGAATTGTCCCGGCTGCGTAGCGCCGGAGTTTTTCAGCGCTAGGAACCTGCAGCGTGAATCCATGTGTGAGATATCCCGGTTGGCGGTGGACCGGTTGTTCCGGCGGCGCACAGGAGAACAAGTAACCCGCCTGGGGGAGGAAAACGCCATGGATTGCACCCATCAGGAGATGCGCACCTTTTCCCTGATCGCGGTTGCAGGCTTTCTGGCGGCAACAGCACTCACCGAGATCACCGGGCGCACCGATGTTTTTGCCATGATGGAGCCCTTCCTGCCGCGACTGCTGAAGCGCTCGGGTATCGAGTTCGAGCGCGCGGGTGAAGATCTGGAGTATCACGGCACCCGGGCGCCGTATTTCATTAAAACCGAGTGGGCGACCAACAACATGCGCCCGGATTTGCGTGAGCTCTATGATGTCATCCACCGGCAAGTTGGACGAAGCCACCGGGTTTACCAGGAGGCCTCCTCCCCAAAAGATTACGAAGACATCAGTTAAGGGTCCTAAGTCGCTGATATATTGTGTTTTTTCACAAGATTTTCACTCATCTTTCCTGTAGCATTTTTTTGCATTGAGAATTGTGATGAGGACATGATCCTTGGCAGATCAATTTAATTACCACGAAGCCTTCTCCCGCAATATTGGCTGGGTCACCGAAGGCGAGCTGGATGTCCTACGCTGCAAGCGCATCGCCATCGCTGGTTTGGGGGGGGTAGGAAGTGTGCACTTGCTAACCCTGAGCCGCCTGGGCATCGGCAATTTTACAATTGCCGACATGGACATCTTTGAACTGCCCAACTTCAATCGCCAGGCTGGCGCCAGCATGAGCCATCTCCACCGACCCAAGGTCGAGGTGATGAGGGAAATGGCGCGTGACATCAACCCGGAACTGGACATTCGCTGCTTCGAGCAAGGGGTCGACCAGGCCAATATGGATGCCTTCCTCGAAGATGTGGATCTTTATGTCGACAGCCTGGATTTCTTCGCCCTGGAAGCCCGCAAGGCCATGTTTGCGGCCTGCGCCGAGAAAGGCATTCCCGCCATCACCGCAGCCCCGATAGGGATGGGTGTGGCCCTGCTCAACTTCCTGCCCGGCAAAATGACCTTCGAGCAATATTTCCGGCTGGAAGGTCGCGATGAGCAGGAACAGTTGCTGCGATTTTTGCTGGGGCTGTCGCCGGCCATGCTGCAGATGCGCTATGTGGCGGACGACACCAGAGTGGACATGAAGGGAAAGAAAGTGCCTTCAACCCCTATGGCCTGCGATCTCTGCGCCGGGATTGCCGGCACCCAGGCCTTGAAGATCCTGCTCAACAGGGGGAACGTGATAGCGGCGCCCAGGGGCATGCATTTTGATGCCTATCGGCAGAAGCTGGCCACCACCTGGCGTCCCTGGGGAAACAACAATCCCGTACAACGCTTGTTATTGGCGGTGGCCAGGAGGCGCTATGCGGCAACACTTGGCGAAAAAGCCGCTACTTCAGAGGCAAAGCAGCCGGAAACCGCGGTAGAGCGAATTCTGGACCTGGCACGCTGGGCGCCCAGCGGTGATAACGAACAACCCTGGCGCTTTGAGCTCATTAATGACCACCATTTTGTGGTGTATGGCCACGATACTCGTGACTGGTGTGTGTATGACCTGGATGGTCGGGCCAGCCAGATCGCGATGGGTGCCCTGCTGGAGACTATTTCGATTGCCGCGTCAGGCGAGGGCTTTGAGGCCAGGTTTGAGTACCGTGAGGATTCTCCTGAAAGCAGTCCGGTCATCGATGTACGCCTCACGAAAAATGATCAGGGCAGTCCCAACCCGCTGCTGGCGTATATAAAGGCCAGAGTGACACAGCGCCGTCCCCTTAAAACGGTACCGCTTACCGCAAGCCAGAAGCAACGACTGGAAGCCTTGCTTGACGACGGCTATGAGGTCATCTGGATCGAGGGACGCAAGCCCCGCTGGCAGATGGCAAAACTGCTGTGGAAGAGTGCCTGGATCCGTTTGACCACACCTGAGGGCTACGAGGTGCATCGCAATACTATCGAGTGGGGCGTGCGCTTCAGTGAGGATCGAATTCCGGAGCTCGCGGTGGGCGCCGACCCCCTGACCATGAAAATTATGCGCTGGGCATTGGGAAGCTGGAACCGCATCAGGTTTCTCAACCGGTTCGCGGCCGGTACCTGGTTGCCGCGACTGCAAATGGATCTCCTGGCCGGGTATTGCTGCGGGGCACACTTCCTTATTGCGGCAAATGAGCCCCTGGCTTCCATGCCCGACTACTGGCGAGGCGGCAGGATGGTGCAGCGGTTTTGGCTGGAAGCAAACCGCCTGGGTCTGCAGTTTCAGCCGGAAATGACGCCCCTGATATTCTCAAGATTTGTAGCTTCAGGCATTGAATTTACACAGATGACGGCGGCGCAGGAGCGTGCAGGGGCGGTGTGGGCTGCCCTGAAAGGCGGGTTCCTGGAAGGCGATATCGACGCTAATCAACTGGTATTTATGGGGCGACTCGGCCACGGTTCATCCCCCACATCACGCTCTGTGAGAAAACCATCAGAAAACCTGTTGCGGTAAAACCGCTACCCGCGGATCGCTACTAACAATAATCAGGGAGTGCGTATGACAATTGGCAATCTGGGTTTGGTGCCGCAGATCCTCATCGGTGTGGTACTTGGGGCGCTGCTGGGGCTGGTCGCGCCTGGTATTGCGGAAGAACTGGGTATTCTCGGCCAGCTGTTTGTTGGCATGCTGAAAGCGGTTGCACCGCTTTTGGTGTTGTTGCTGGTGATGTCGGCCATTGCCAACAAGCATGAATCGGGCAGTGATGGGCGCAGGACCCTGGCCACCCTCCTCTTGTATCTCGCCGGCACTATTAGCGCGGCACTGGTGGCGCTGTGCCTGAGTCAGCTTTTTCCGCAGACCATCGTGCTTACCGAAGCGGCCGAGGGTAGCCCGCCAGTAGCGGTTTCCGGGGTGCTGGCCGATGTCTTGTTCAAGTTGATCGACAACCCGGTTAATGCGCTTGTCAGTGGCAACTTCCTCGGTTGCCTGACCTGGGCCATCCTGTTGGGGGTCAGCTTCCGCAAGGCCGCCGACAGTTTCAAACAACACCTGCAGACTTTCGCCGATGGCGTGGCCGATATCGTGCGCTATGTGATTCGCCTGGCTCCCCTGGGCATCTTTGGTCTGGTGTGCTTTACGGTGGCGACTATCGGGCTATCAGCCCTGGCCAGCTATGCCAGCCTGGCGCTGTTGCTGGTGTCTGCCATGTTGATTGTAGCGCTGCTGGTGAATCCGCTGATTGTGTTCTTGCTGATCCGGCGCAACCCCTACCCGGTGGTGTTCCAGTGTCTGGAGGAGTCTGGTATTACCGCGTTCTTCACCCGCAGCTCCGCCGCCAATATTCCCGTGAACCTGGCTTTGTCGAGAAAACTGGGGATCAGCGAGGAGCTGTATTCGGTTACGATCCCGGTCGGGGCGACAGTCAATATGGCGGGGGCGGCGATTACCATTACCGTGCTGACCCTGGCGGCGGCCAATAGCCTGGGACTGGAAGTCGGTTTCGGTACTGCACTGGTGCTGTGCGTGATTGCCTCCTTGTCAGCCTGTGGCGCCAGCGGTGTTCCGTCGGGCAGCCTGTTGCTGATTCCCCTGGCCTGTTCCCTGTTCGGTATTTCCATCGACGTGGCCATGCAGGTGGTGGCGGTGGGCTTTATTATCAGTGTTATCCAGGATTCGGCAGAGACGGCGCTGAACTCCAGCACCGATGTGTTGTATACCTACGCGGTCGATCACGCTCGCTGACGGCGAGGAAAACTGGTGCAACAAAACGGCAGCGTAGGAACTGGCCCTGCGTTTAACGATTGCCTACACCCCCTTGCCTGAATCTTACAGGCAAACACGCACCCCAGGATCAGGCTCCGGTACTGTCGAAGTCATCCCGCGGCCCGTTTTCAGGACGGCTCACTTCCGCTGTGGGTGGTACTTATCTACCTTCTGTGGCCGACACCGACGACTCGCAAATGTCCACCCCTTCCTGCTGTCCCATAGCCGTTCGAGAAGGGCCAGCCATCCATTACGCGATAGGATTGGTCAATACGGGCGTGAATCGCCTTATAGAGCCCGCGAAGTTCCGGGCGTAACTTGTTGATTGCCCACTCGGTTTTGATGAAATACGCTGCCCGGGTACCGTGGTATTCCACATTCTCACCAGCGCGGTGGAAGATAAAGCCAGCACGCCGCAACAGGCGGGGCAGGTACGACTCCATCATGGCGAATGCATCGGTTCGACCGGTGATCTCGGTGAGTGCTGTTGCCGCCAGAAAGCCGGCAGTGGCGATCAGGGGAAAAGTGCGAACTTCCTCATCGGAAAACACCGGTGCTCCTTGTGCAGCTTTGCCCGCCAGGGGCTCCTGTGCTCCGGGGCGCCGTCGG
Source organism: Gammaproteobacteria bacterium (assembly GCA_027295405.1). Lineage (GTDB taxonomy): Bacteria > Pseudomonadota > Gammaproteobacteria > Pseudomonadales > Halieaceae > JAPUKZ01. Next base: position 5,252 of record JAPUKZ010000487.1, on the reverse strand, counting down.
AACCTGCGGTCTACAGCCAGGCGGGAGATTTCGCAGATAAACTCCCGCTGCAGGTTCTGCGCGCGGAAGAAATCTGGCGCCACACTGCCCGGGCAGTGCTTCTCGAAGGGCAGCACGTCGGTTTCACGCCGTCCGCCAGTGCCCACGAGGCGCACACAGCCCGCATGTATACCACTGGACTTGTGGGTAATCAGGCAGTGCAGGGATTTGTCATCGAATTCGTCATGCTCCATCCGGTTGGGGAAGCGATGCGCAGGCTCATGTTTGCGCTCCTCGCAGTACACGCGGTAGCGCAGGCCGAAAACGGCGTTCTTTTGCTCCTGCGAGACGGCAAAATCAACATCAAAATACTTTTGAAAGAGATTGACGGTAGAGTTACCTTGCGGATCAGTAGCGATTACACGTAATGCGGCCATTGTTTAACTCCAGCCTTGATTGCGGATACCGCGATACCTCACGAGCTTCGCAAGGTATTCCTGGCGAAACCGACATTTGCGCTCTGGCTCATAGTTCAGTATCCCCCGCAGCAAGCGGATTTGTTGAGTGCAGAGGTATGTGTTGCAATTTCCGCGCCAATAGAGATATCTTCTTTATATTCAAAGGCTTAGAATTTGGAGTGGGCAGTAGTGAGGGCGCGGAGCCGCGCAAGTGTAAAATTTGTTGACAGTGGCATCTGATCGATTGAGCGGATGGGGTTCACCTGATCGTGAAATCAAGAGTGGGGGAAACAGCTTTATCTCGGGCCATGTGGGAGGCTACAGCCCGTTCCGCGAGTGTTGGCCTTATGCAGGCTACAGCCGCCATCATCAGCCTGCGCAGTACTCGCTTCACCTGAGTACGGTTATGTGACCTGCAGGGGCCGGCTGGTCGCCCATCCGGGGTCCGCCTGTAATAACGGATAGCACTCAGTCACGCCTTCCAACGCCACAGGTTCAAATCGGGCAGATCATTTCACCCAGACTGTGGGTCAGTTTCAGGTTCTCATTGTAGTCGATGGGCAACACCACCAGGCTTGGGCCTTCTTCGTTAAACGCAGACTCCAACACAGCCTGCAGGTCGCGACTGTTGGGCACAATGTGGCCGTGCCAGGCAAAGGATTGCGCCAACAGCCGCCAATCGGGGTTGCCGAAGGACAGTTCGGTATGGTGACCGAACTCGTTTTCCTGCTTCCAGGCGATCAGGCCGTAGGCATGGTCTTCCCAGACCATGACCACGATGTTGCTGTTGATACGGCGTGCGGTCTCCATTTCCTGCACGTTCATCATGAAACCGGCGTCGCCGCAGATGGCGAGAACGCGACGCTCGGGGTGTACAAGGCTGGCGGCAATAGCACCGGGCAGGGCAAATCCCATCGAGCAAAAACCGTTGGGAATCAGGCAGGTATTGGGCTCGTGGCATTGATAGTGGCGGGCAATCCACATTTTGTGGGCACCCACATCGGACAGTAGAATATCCTCCGGGCCCATCATCTGGCGCACATCCCACAGTACTTTCTGGGGGCGAATACTGCCTTCGGTATCATCCTCAGCGTGTTCCCTGAATATCTCCAGCATATCGCGACGCACCGCCGCCTGCTGGCCCATATCGAAGCTGAGGGGCTCGCTATCGACGCGCTCATTCAACATCCACAGGCTGTGAGCAAGATCGCCAACCGCCTCCAGTTCCGGATGATAGTTTTCATCGATTTCTGCCGGCAGAAAATCAAGGTGCAACACGGCCTTATCGCTGTTGGGGTTCCACAGGCTGGGGTGATATTCCACCAGATCGAAGCCAATGCTGATGACCAGGTCGGCTGCGTCTATGGCGCAGGTGACGACATCCTTGGTGCCAAGCCCAATGGTAAACAGGCTGTAGGCCGCATCCATGTCGACACAGCCTTTGGCCATGAATGTGTTAACCACGCCAATACCGGTTTTTTCACAGAACTGGCGTAACTGGCTGGAGGCGCGGCGGCGAATGCAGCCATTGCCAGCCAGGATTATGGGGTTGCGGGCCTCGCGAATACGCGCGAACACCTGGTTCATGATCTTGTCGTCGGCGACTGAGCGGCGAAACTTCTTTACCGCCATTGGCCGCTTGTCGGTCTCACGCTTGGCGATATCTTCACACAGCTCGATGTGCACCGCGCCGGGCTTCTCCGTGCGCGCCAATCGCACCGCCTTGCGCACCACTTCGGGAATCGTGTCTTCATGATAGATCGTGGTCGCCCACTTGGTGACCGGGCCAAACATACTGACCACGTCCATCACCTGGTGGGATTCCTTGTGCAGGCGGGTTGAGGCCCCTTGCCCCGTCAGCACCAGCATGGGAGCCCGGTCCATGTTCGAGTCGCCGACACCGGTCAACAAATTGGTGGCACCCGGACCCAGGGTGCCCAGGCAGCCCGCCGGGTTGCCCGTCAGCCGGCCATAGATTTCGGCCATGAACGCCGCGCCCTGTTCGTGGCGCGTGAGAATGAACTTGATCGTCTCGGATTCCTCCAACGACATCATGAAATCGGCGTTCTCCTCACCGGGAACTCCAAAGATGTATTCGATGTTTTCTTCTTCAAGGCACTTTACGAACAGAGCGGATGCTTTCATTTGCGTTACCTGCAACAGGCTATGGCCAGGGTGAGCCTTATGACAGCTACGGTGGCCAGGTAGTTCAATTCCGATAAGGGCCTATGACTGGCAGCACCATGCCGAGTCGGGCCGCCGGGGCAACCGATGCAGTGCGATCAGCGACACCGCCACTAGCAGAGCGAGCGCTTACTACGCTTGAAGATAGCCGACACAATGTTGCGGGTGTTTATACGGGGTGCAGGATAACCGGTAGTTGCTTATAACCCATCACAAAATTGGAGCTCACCCGTACCGGATCACCGACGACTTCAATCCGGTCGAATCGGGCCAGCACCTCCTCCCAGAGGATCTTCAGTTGCATCTCCGCCAGGCGGTTGCCCATGCAGCGGTGAATGCCGAAACCGAAGGAGACATGATGGCGGGCTCTGGGGCGCTCGATAATGAAGGCGTCCGGGTTCTCGATGACCGAGTCATCCCGGTTACCGGAGATGTACCACATGACCACCTTGTCGCCCTTTTTGATGGTTTTGCCACCCACTTCCACATCCTCAGTCGCGATACGGCGCATATGCGCCAGCGGTGTTTGCCAGCGAATGATCTCGGACACCATATTGGGAATAAGACTGTGATCCGCCTTCAGCTTGGCAAACTCATCCGGGTTTTGGTGCAGCGCCAGCACCCCGCCGCTCATGGAGTTGCGGGTGGTGTCGTTACCGCCAACAATCAACAGCATAAGGTTCCCCAGGTACTCCATGGGTTCCATGTCTTTCGTAGCCGGGTCGTGGGCCAGCAGCGAGATGAAATCGTTTTTTGGGGGCGCTGCGGCGCGCTCGTTCCACAGCTTGCTGAAGTACTCCAGGCACTCCAGCAATATGTCCCGGCGCTCTTCCTCAGCGAGTTCCAAATTCCCCACTGCGGGCGCCGAGGTGGTGACATCTGACCAGTAGCTGAGCAAGTGGCGATCTTCGTAGGGAAAGTCAAACAAGGTGGCCAACATACGCGTGGTCAGTTCAATGGACACCTGGTCCACCCAGTTGAACTCCTTGCCAATGGGCAGGGAATCCAGCACCTCACACACCCGTTCACGGATCAGGTCCTCTAGCTCGGCCAGCATCGCCGGCATCACGGCCGGCATCACGGCCGCACGCTGTACATCGTGCTTGGGGGGGTCCATGGCGATAAACATGGGCGGCTCGAAGTCCAGCTCCGGCTCGCCGATGACGATGGAGGGCTCCGAAGAGAACTGCTGGTGATGGCTGTCGACAAACATGATGTCCTGGAACTTGGTGATCGACCAGTAGGGGCCAAACTCTTCGCTGTCGACAAAGTGCACCGGGTCTTCCTCGCGCAGGCGCTTGAAATAATCCCAGTGCGCCTGCTGTTCGAACAGCAGGGGGACTGAAGGATCCAGATCCTTGAGATCAAGGCTGTAGGGATCGGCGATCTGGGTGGTGGCGGGGGTGCTCATGATTGATCTCCCTGGGGATGCTAGTGTTGGGATTCAGGCATGTGCACGGACATGCCCTCGAATCCTTCGCTTACGTCTATCTGACAAGACAGGCGGCTGTTGTCCTGTACGCGGTCGGCAAGTTGCAGCATGGAATTTTCCATGGGATTGCGCTCACCGGTCAGCTCTCGCCACTGCTCGGGGATAAACACATGGCAGGTGGCGCAGGCGCAACCTCCGCCGCAATCGGCGTCGATGCCGGGAACCATGTTATCAACGGCGTTTTGCATCAGGGACTTTCCCACTTCCGCGTCGATGGCATGTTCCGTGCCATCGTGTTCTATGTAGGTAACGGTAACCACAGTTCAACCTCAGCTTGTCGTGATTGTAATCCTGCTCACAGGATAGCTCAGCCTTGTCGCCTAATAAACGTCCATGCGCAATAAGAGGATAGGAGAAGCCGCCTATATAGGATAGCTGAAGATTGTGGGGAGCGCCTGGCCATAATTGAGCTTCTGGGCCCCGAAAGTCTGTTGAGTCTTGACCCGCCAATGGGATAATAGCCCCTCATGATGAATAATCCGCCCAGTCACAAGCGCCGCACTGTTGCGAAAAGCCATGCTGCTGCAACTCATCCACAATAAATCGGCACCACACCGGGTTCGTCCTCCATATAGTATCCAGATCCTTTTTTTCTCGACCATCGGAACCTTGGCGTAGATCACCCGGTACATAAAACTGAAGGTGGATGCGCGCAGATTAATCTGGCAGTGCAGAAGCGTGTGATCGGCGATGTAAAGCTGCAGCGTTTCAGCGAACTTTCTCTAGGGCAGACCGTTATCATGACCTTTCCCGAGGCCATCGCCTTGACCCTGGTGAAGGCAGCGGGATAGCTGGATAATGGGCACGTAGGGAATTCTCGTTCCTGGATAGAGAAGCTTGCGGCGGCCATAATGTCGGTTTAGCCTTACTGAAACTATAGCTTTGTCCTGGAGAGTTACTCGCAATGAAACGTACACTACCACTGTTATCTGCTCTGTTGTTTGTCGGCCAGGCATGGGCGCTGGATCCTCTGGGTGACAAGACCGGCCTGAGTGGTTTCGTCAACCTGGGTGTGGGTGGTGGTCAGATAGAGTCAAATTTTTTTGCAGTTCGACCGGTCAACGCGGTTTGCGATTCGCCACGATTTTGGCCGCCCGGGAACTCTGCAACTGGCCTACTTGACGAAGCCAGGTGATGGG
>JAPUKZ010000486.1 GCA_027295405.1 Gammaproteobacteria bacterium | reverse complement strand
AACCGCAAAATGTCTGTACCGATGCCTATCATGCCTGCTTGCGAAACAACTCCCGACTCTTAAGGGGTTTGTCTCCCAGATGTGGTGCCAGGGCCTGGCGCATCAGGCGCTTGGCGGTCCTGCGAAGCTCCACATTGAACTCGCCGCGGGAGATTGCCAGCAGATCGGCACCGCTGAAACTGGGCATATCTGCACCCGGCTGGGCGTCCGCCGCAATCAAGCCGTGCTCCTGGTGAAACACGTACCAGCCGGTTTCACTGAGCGGTTCGCCGCTGAGCCCTTCCTGCGACAATTCAAAGCCATAGCCCAGTTCCTCCAGTAGACGAAACTCAAATTGCCGCAGCAGTAAATCGAGCTCCGATTCCCGTGCCAGGCGCTGTAGGGATTCTTCGTAGACATCGTAGAGAGCTTCATGTGCATCGTAGTGGTGTAAAAGGCGGCTCAGTAACTCGTTAATATACAAGCCGCAGTACAAGCGCCTGCCCACAAGACCAGGGCCAGTACCCCGCGCTTCGCAGCCAGTCGAGGTTTTCAGATCGCTGCGACCCACCCAGGAGCACAGCAACGGCACAAAAGGCTGCAGCAGAGCGGCCTGACTGCCACCGCTGGATTTGCGCCGGGTACCACCCTTGACCCCCTTGGCCACCATCGATACCCGACCGTGCTCCCGGGTGAACAATTCCACCAGCAAACTGCTGTCCCGGAAGGCTCGGGTATGCAGCACATACGCCTGTTGCAGGCTAACCCTCATACCGCGACCGCCCTGGACTAGTCCGCATAGCCCAGGCTGCGCAAGGCCCTCTCATCATCAGACCAACCACGTTTAACCTTTACCCAGAGTCGTAACATGATTTTGCTATCGAACATCGCCTCCATGTCGCGGCGTGCCTCGGAGCCGATTGAACGCATGCGTGCACCGCCCTCCCCGATCAGGATACGCTTCTGGCCCTTGCGCTCCACAAAGATTATTGCCGAAATATGCAAGGTGGGACCTTTCTCCTTGAATTCCTCTATTTCGACAGCCACCGCATAAGGTAGTTCATCACCCAGCTGCCGCATGATTTTTTCCCGCACTATTTCGGAGGCCAGAAAGCGCTGGCTGCGATCGGTGATCTGATCTTCCGGGAAGAGGTGTGTCCCCCAGGGCAACTGCTTGCTGATACACGCTTCCAGCTCTGCCACATTGTGCTGGTTCAAGGCCGAGATTGGTAGAATTGCCTTGAATTCGTTGCCTTCCGCCAACTCCTGCAAGCGGGGCAGTAACACGGCCTTGTCAGATAACAAATCCACCTTGTTGAGCACCAGTATCGCCGGCGCCCCGGAGGCTTTGACCTGCTCCAGTACCCAGCTGTCTTCATCGGTCCAGGCGGTACGATCAGCGACCATGACTATCACGTCGACGTCCCTTATGGCACTACTCGCGGCGCGGTTCATATAGCGATTTATCGCCTTGGACTGTTGCTTGTGCAAACCGGGCGTGTCAACAAATATGGTCTGGGTACTGGCGTCGGTCTTGATACCCAAAACCTGGTGGCGCGTGGTTTGTGGCTTGCGCGAAGTAATACTGATTTTTTGACCGAGAATATGGTTCAGCAAGGTGGACTTACCCACATTGGAGCGCCCCACGATGGCAACATAGCCGCTGCGTTGTTGTTCAGACATGTTGCTCAGCCACGCTGTTCCAGGCTCGCCAGGGTAAGCCGTGCCGCCTCCTGCTCTGCGCGACGGCGGCTACTGCCCTCTCCACACAAACTCAAATCGAATTCGGGCAGTTCGCAACTGACCTTGAAATGCGGTTGGTGGTCCTCACCATGGATCGCCAGCATCTGATAAGCCGGCAGCGCCTTGCCACGGCCTTGCAAGAACTCCTGCAATTGGGTTTTGGCGTCCTTTGCCAGCCGCTGGGGAGATAGCTCCCGCAGCCGGGTGTCGAACAGCTGCAACACCCGGTCACGGCAGCTGCTGACATCCGAATCCAGCAAGACTGCGCCTATCACAGCTTCCAGGGTATCTGCCAATATGGAATCCCGGCGCCGACCGCCGCTTTTCATTTCTCCGGGGCCCAGGCGCACCACCGAGCCAAGATCCAGCTCTCGGGCAACTTCCGCCAGGGTCTCGCCCTTCACCAACGCAGCGCGCATGCGGCTGAGTTCACCTTCCCGGGAATTTTCGAACTGCTGATAAAGAGCTTGTGCAATGATATGGTTTAAAATGGAGTCGCCCAAAAATTCCAGACGCTCGTTGTTACGGGAACCCCGGCTACGGTGAGTCAGGGCCAACTCCAGCAGCTCTGGATCACAAAACCGGTGACCCAGTTTTTCCTGCAGCAGGGCCAGCTCGCCGGACACGCGGACAGCCTTTTATTCGATGGTGAAAACCAAGTCATCAAACATCAGTACAGCATCGATGCCATCAAACAACTTGGTACGCACTTCGTGGCGCGCGTCGATGATAATAGCGCCCTTATCGCGATACACCTTCACGCCCCGGGCAGAAATGCCCTCAATCTGGTTGGTGGTAAATGCGGTACTGACTTTATTGTTCACTGCTCTCAGTGATTCTTTCGGATTCGAGATTTCTACCACACCGTTAAGCGCCGCGCCGACGGACCTACCATTCACATAGGTCGGCACCAGGCGCAACATTACCGTGAGGAAAAAGGAGAACAACGCGACAATGAGTAGAACTCCTATCACGGATACACCTGACTGCCGATTCATGGATTTCATTAACTTGTCCTCTTCAATCGCCGCACCGCTATTGTATTAAGCCCACACGCTGAAAACTGGGCATACTGAAAAACGAGTCCCAGTGCATCCAGATTGCGAACGCCCTGCCTACTATATCTCTTTCTGGCACCTGACCCCAAACCCTGCTGTCGCTGCTATTGTCCCGATTGTCGCCCATCATGAAATAGTGTCCCTTGCGAACAGTAACGGTAAAGTTGTCATTCTGTCGCAACATATCGGTCTGCAGCTGGTGCTTGGTCCCGGCCAGGTTTTCCTCACTCAGCTCATAGCGGGGCCGCGAGGGTGGTAATTGGGCCAGCAGGCGTTGAGGCACTTCCTCGCCATTGACATACAACTTCTTGTCGGCATAACGGATCTTGTCTCCAGGCAAGCCGATCACCCGCTTGATGAAGTAGGTGTCGTTGAGGTGTGGTGGAAAGAACACCATGATATCGCCACGCTGCGGCTGATTCAGTTCCAGCACTTTGGTTCGGACCACGGGAAGGCGAACGCCGAAAGTGTATTTATTCACCAGAATGTAATCGCCAACCTGCAGGGTCGGCACCATCGATGAGGAGGGTATCTGGAATGGCTCTACCAAAAATGACCGCAGCACAAATACCACGAACAATACCGGGAAAAACGACTTGGCATACTCAACCAAAACCGGCTCGGCCGCCACCACCGCGCTACGTTTCTGGTATTCCCGGTGATGGGGACTGGATTCGTTTTCCCAGGCTGGATAGTCACGGCGTAACTGTTCCAGGGCACTCCAGCGCCTGGGCGCCAACAACAAATGATCCGCCAGCCAGATCAAGCCGGTGCCAAACACCAGGATGACCAGGACCAGGGGGAAATCAATATCCATATGCCGTTGCTCCTACCCGTCCGTCCTCAACACCGCCAAAAAAGCAGATTGCGGTATCTCGACCTTGCCAATCTGCTTCATGCGCTTTTTGCCCGCTTTTTGCTTTTCCAGCAATTTGCGTTTGCGTGTCACATCGCCACCATAACATTTTGCGGTGACATTTTTCCGCAACGCTTTGACTGTCTGGCGCGCGACTATCTTGCCACCCACAGCGGCCTGTATTGCCACATCGAACATCTGCCGCGGAATCAGTTCCTTCATTTTCTCGGTTATCGCCCGCCCGCGCTGCTGAACCTGATCACGGTGCACGATAATAGCCAGTGCATCCACCCGTTCAGCGTTGATCAGGACATCCAGCTTGACCAGATTGGCCGGCTCGAAGCGGATAAAACTGTAATCCAGTGAAGCATAGCCGCGGCTGACGGATTTCAGGCGATCAAAGAAGTCCATGACCACTTCGGACATCGGTAATTCGTAGGTCACAGCCACCTGCTGCCCGAGAAACTGCATATCTTTCTGTACTCCGCGCCTCTCCACACACAATGTGATCACACTGCCGAGATGCTCTTGCGGCACCAGGATGTGGGCCCGCACGATCGGCTCGCGCATTTCTTCAATATCCCCCGAATCCGGCAACGCCGAGGGGTTGTCGACGCGAATGACTTCCCCCCCGTTTTTTACCACCTCATAGATGACCGTCGGTGCGGTGGTGATCAGATCGAGTCCGTACTCACGCTCCAACCGCTCCTGAATGATCTCCATGTGCAACATACCCAGAAAACCACAGCGAAAGCCAAAACCCAGCGCATCCGAGCTCTCGGGCTCATAAAAAAGCGACGCATCGTTGAGTGTCAGCTTGGCCAGCGCTTCACGAAAATTCTCATAGTCGTCCGAGGAGATTGTGAAGATCCCGGCATAGACCTGGGGTTTGATCATCTGGAACCCGGGCAAGGCGGCTACGCTGGTATCTGCGGCATGGATCAGCGTGTCACCCACCGGCGCGCCATGAATATCCTTGATGCCAGCCACCACAAATCCGACTTCACCGGCCCGGAGTACACCTGTCTCTGCCCGCTTGGGTGAGAAAATGCCAATACTGTCGACTCGCTGACTGCGGCCGATACTCTTGGCAACAATCTTGTCGCCCTTGCGCAACACCCCGTGCTTTACTCGCACCAGCGAAACCACGCCCAGGTAATTGTCGAACCAGCTATCGATGATCAGGGCCTGTAGCGGCGCCTGGCGATCACCCTCCGGCGGCGGTATATGGGCGATCAAATGCTCCAGCAACGCCTCCACGCCCAGACCGGATTTGGCACTGACCTCACAGGCATGCTGCGCATCGATGCCGATTATTTCCTCAATCTCCTGCTTGACCCGCTCCGGCTCAGCCTGGGGCAGATCCATCTTGTTGAGAATGGGTAGGACTTCCAGACCCTGCTCAATGGCGGTATAACAATTGGCCACAGACTGGGCTTCCACACCCTGCGCAGCGTCAACCACCAACAGTGCCCCTTCACAAGCGGCCAATGAGCGGGACACCTCGTAGGAAAAGTCGACGTGGCCGGGCGTATCAATAAAATTGAGCTGATAGTTCTTGCCATCGGCCGCCTGGTACTGCAGGGTGACACTCTGGGCTTTGATAGTAATTCCACGCTCGCGCTCAATATCCATGGAATCGAGCACCTGCTCTTCCATCTCCCGCGCGGACAATCCCCCACACAATTGAATGAAACGGTCAGCCAGCGTGGACTTGCCGTGATCAATGTGTGCGATTATTGAAAAATTCCGGATTAAGTCCAGTTTACTCACTGGCCTGAAACTCACACCTGCCAAAAGGGCCCGCACGCTGGCAACGTGCGGGTTACCGCTAATTCAGAAAGGGCGCGATTGTACCTGATTGCGGGTACAACCGCTATTGCCCGGACGCCGCCGCTCAGTCGAGCTTCAAACCAATGAACAAGGGTGCTCCGCGCCGGATTATGCGCATTGGGACCGACTTTCCGGCCTGTAGTCGCTCCGCCGCCCGGGTATAGGCTGCCACCGAAGTGATCGGGTAAGAGCCGATGAGCGTAACCACATCTCCGCGAAGCATGCCCGCACGGTCACCAGGCCCCTGCGGTACAACTTCGGTGACGACCACACCACCGGTAATCCCCCAGCGTGACTGCAGTTGGTCATCGATCTCCTCGACCACCAGACCCAATCTGCCACCCCCGGCGCCGACGGCGGAATCCGCGAGTATGCTGGGCTCCTCGTCCGCATCAAGACCGCCAACCGCCATCTTCAGCGTTTTGGCGCTGCCTTCACGCATCACTTCAATCGACACCCGGGTCCCCGGGCGGGTCAGTCCGACCACATGCGGCAAATCGGAGGAGGTGTGAATCTCCGCCCCATCAAAACGCAGAATGACATCGCCGGGTTGCAGACCGCCCTTCTCCGCTGGACCGCCCGGTTGCAGCTGGGATATCAAGGCCCCGCGCGGGCGGTCCAGACCAAAGGATTCAGCCAGGTTCTTGTCCACATTCTGAATGGTCACACCCAGCCAGCCCCGGGTCACGTGACCGGTTTGCTTGAGCTGTTCAACGACATTAATGACGACACTGACGGGTATGGCGAAAGACAGGCCGATGGACCCCCCGCTGCGCGTATATATCTGGGAATTCACCCCCACCACCTCGCCGTCCAGATTGAACAGCGGCCCACCCGAGTTTCCGGGATTAATCGCAACATCAGTCTGGATGAAGGGTACGTAATTTCCATTGCTCTCGGTCGGCAAACTGCGGCCCTTGGCGCTGACAATGCCAGCAGTCACGGAATAATCCAGGCCGAAGGGCGAGCCGATGGCCAGCACCCACTCGCCCACTTCCAGTTCCCCGGGTTTGCCCAACTGCAGCACCGGCAAATCTTCAGCTTCAATTCGCAACAAAGCGAGGTCGGAGCGTGCATCCAGCCCCACCACCTCAGCTCTGTATTCGCGCCGGTCAGTCAGGCGCACCAGTATACTGTCGGCCCCTTCAACCACATGGTTGTTGGTTACGATGTAGCCATCGCGGGAAATGATGAAACCCGAACCCATGGACTGGCGCTGCCGCTGTTGCGGTGGCGCTCCGCGAAACTCGAAAAAGCGCCGCAGGTATTCCGGTATTTCCTGGTTATCCAGGGGACGCGCACTGCGCTGCCCGGAACCGCTGGCAGAATACTCCACCAGGATTTTTACCACCGCCGGCGTGTTTTCTTTCACGATGGGCCGGAAATCGGGCAGGCCGGCGGCCTGGACCTTCGCTATTGCCAGCAGGCAGAAAAAAACAGCAAAAGCTGCTACAGGTGATTTACGCAAAGTATACCCTCTGAAAAACAAGACTATCTGGTTCAGGCCATTTCGGGAGATTCGATCGCCGGAGCAGGTCCGACTCGCCCCAACAGGCGCGGCTGAAGTTCCATATCATTACGGTACCACCAGGCATGCAGCCGCACCAGCGCAATTCCCAGCAGAAACCCGAGAACTGCTCCCAAGCTGGCCATCAAATCAGTCGAGTGCTGGGGAAAACCCTGGGCCAGCCCGGCGGCCAACAGCAACATGCAAAACAGCGGCAACAGGTAAACGACGAAGGAACTGCGCAGAATCACCTGTTCCGGAATAGCGATGCGCACCTGGTCATCCAGGGCGTACTGCGCCGAGCGCTGATCTCCCAGCAGCACCCGGATGTAATTGCGCCCACCGCTACCCATCCGGCTCAGCAAGCCGTGACCGCAACCTTTTTGCGCGACACAAGCACCACAGGTACTCTGGCGCAAAGTCTCAACCCAGAGACTGTCATGCTCAATCGCCACTACCCGTCCAACTTCAGTCAGCATCGGCGCCCGTCCAAATAAGGGAATCTGCAACCATTCGCGCCGTGTTGATGGGGACTTCGCCCACCACGGTCACCAGTATCGGTTTGCCTCCCAACTGCATACCGCGCGTATAAGCGGTGGTGCCACCCTGGCGGGCGCGGCCTTCGCCGGGCTGAATCTGCTGCTGCATGGGCTCCAGGAAAACGCTGAACACCGCAAGGCCATCGGTGTAGGTCTTGTCCAGCCGCGAGTGGGACTCGCCCTCGGTCAGGGTAAAACCTTCCGGCACCCAGCGCACTCGCCAGGCCTCAGTGCTGGCAGCCTCCGGCGGGGGGACTACCGGATGATGCTCAGAGTGTTGCGCGTAATGCAGAACATCAACCTGGGTACCCGGCACCTGGGCGGAACCAATATCCAGAGCAGCAAACTGAAAGCGCTCCAGAATCTTGCCGTCCTGGGCCATGGTCTGGCTTTTCAGCAACAACCCGGTCTCGGTATCGAGAGCCATTTGATAGCCGTAGCGATACATATCGCGAGGCAAGACTGTGAGAATCTGCGCATAGCGGCCTGCGATCAGGTCGCGCGGGCCTAATTTGAGTTGATAGTGTGCCGCCAGACCGCAATCGTCGCCGTCGTTGTCGAAGCCGGCACCGATACGCAGCAGACGATTGCCGGGGTGAATACAATCCAGTGGGTGCCCGGTTCGCAGCACGCTGCCGCCAGTACCGGTAAGCCGGGTCAGATACTCGGATTCCACCCCGCCCTCGACTGAATGACTGATGCGCAGGGTTTGCAGCGAGCCGCCGTGTTCGTAGGTGAAAACGCCTTGATAACTGACTTCGCGCAGACTGCGTGACATCCGGTCCAGCCAGTGCATGGCTCGCGCATCACCCGCATCGCAGGCCGACCACACCGGTACCGCCTGAACCGTCAGCAACAGTAGTAGTAAATACCTCAAGCTGGCAGTCCTCTATTCTTCCGCCTGAAAACTTGAAACCCGGGCATAGGGCATCATACCCTGGGCTGTATTGAGTGCCGCCTGGTCCGCATGCGGCACCATATAACGCTGCAAGCGCTGGCGCGCCAGCTGATTGTACGCGGCGCGCCGGTTGGGTGAGGCAGATTTTAGTGCCGGCGCCCCATAGCTGACATTAACCGCCGCCCCACCTAAGGTATTTACCATGCCCACCGGGGATACCCGCGCCGCCAATTGGGTACTGTCACCGGCGGCAGGCGCTGGCCCGAGCAGGCCGTATAACTGGCTTCCCACCACCACCGCGGCGAACACCGAAGCCGCTACCGCAAAACTCGCGACAGGCCGCAGCAGCGTTCTCCACCGCGATACCTGCGTCGTCGCAGCGCCCGATTCGGCGGCCAGCGCTTCCCTCACCCGACCTGAAATATCCATGTCATGCAGTGCGCTGACTGCATCACCACGCATGACTGCGCGCGCCATCTGGAATCTGGTCCAGGTGGCACGCAGCTCAATCTGCTCCGACTGGCTGAGCACACGCTCCAGTTCCAGTTCGTTGGCTTCGTTGTCTATCAGAGCCGATAAGGACTCTCTGATTCGCTCACTCATTTACTCGTCCTCGTAGTACCATCAGTAGTACCATCAGTAGTACTATCACGCCTCTTGTACCTCAACTCCATTCAACTGCGCCCGTACCTGTTTATCAATCGCATCCCGGGCTCTGAATATCCTCGATCGCACGGTTCCGACCGGGCAATCCATGATCTCAGCAATATCCTCATAACTCAGACCATCAAATTCGCGTAAAGTTACAGCGCTGCGCAAATCGTCTGGCAACTCCCTGATGGCATTGTCAACAACTGTTTTCAGCTCTTCGCCCATCAGCGAGTTCTCGGGGTTCTCGATATCCCTCAACGCCGCCCCGCTATCGAAGTACTCCGCATCCTCTACTTCCACATCCCTGTCCGGTGGCCTGCGCCCCCGGAAAACGAGGTGATTTTTTGCCGTATTGATAGCGATGCGATACAACCAGGTATAAAACGCACTGTCACCTCGAAAATTGGGTAACGCACGGTAGGCCTTGATGAATGCTTCCTGCGCCACATCCTGCACTTCGTAGCTGTCTTGTACGTAGCGGGATATCAGCCCGAATATCTTGTGCTGATACTTCAGCACCAACAGATCAAAAGCTCTTTTATCGCCAGCCTGTACCCTTTCTACCAGCTGCTGGTCAGTCTCACCCGCGCTCAACCGCACATCCTCTCCATGGCACACTAAGAGTGGCGGCCAGGGAAAAAGTTCCCCCCGCCTTTGCCATAACCAAGCGACACTCCTATAGTCTAAAATATCGACTCTAAGTAGCTGACTAACATACACTATTTAACCACCCGAGGCAGCCATCACCCGCCATGCCGAAACACTATGAGCACGATGTATTAATTGTAGGAAGTGGCGCCGCCGGCCTGGCCCTGGCCCTGCACCTGCCAGACCACTGTCGCACGGCGGTAATCAGCAAAGCGGACCTCACTCACGGCTCCACCTACTACGCCCAGGGCGGCATGGCGGCGGTACTGGATGACGCCGACACCATTGCTTCCCACGTAGCCGACACCCTGGCCGCAGGCGCTGGCCTGTGCCGACCAGAGGCCGTGGAGTTTACCGTCCGCAACAGTCGCGCAGCGGTGGAATGGTTGTTGCAGCAGGGCGTGGAATTTGACTGTCGCGACAAAGACGACGGCAGGGAATTTCATCTTACCCGGGAAGGTGGACACAGTCACCGCCGCGTCATTCACGCCGCCGATGCCACCGGTAAGGCGATTTCCGAAGTGCTGGTAGAAAAAGCACTGGCGGCGGCACACGTGGAGATTTTTACCCACCGGGTAGCGGTAGACCTTATCGTCGAGGCGGGTCGCTGTCACGGTGCCTATGTCCTGCACCGACAATCTGGAAAGGTCGACTTGTTTCGCGCCCGCTTTGTCGTGCTTGCCTCGGGCGGAGCCAGCAAGGCCTATCTTTACACCAGCAATCCAGACGGCGCCACTGGCGACGGAATCGCCATGGCCTGGCGAGCCGGATGCCGGGTTGCCAATCTGGAATTCAATCAGTTTCACCCCACCTGCCTGTACCACCCCCAGGCCAAGTCCTTTCTGATTACGGAAGCCTTGCGCGGCGAAGGCGGCCTGTTGCTGTTGCCCGACGGAACCCGTTTCATGCCCAACTTTGACGAGCGCGCAGAGCTCGCGCCGCGGGATGTAGTTGCCCGCATCATAGATCACGAGATGAAACGCACCGGCAGCGATTGCGTTTATCTGGACATCAGCCACAAGCCCGCCGACTTCATTCGCGCGCACTTCCCAACCGTGAGTCAGCGCTGTCTGGAGTACGGTATAGATATCTGCAAGCAACCCATTCCGGTGGTGCCGGCAGCCCACTACACCTGCGGCGGTGTGATGGTTGACACCTGCGGGCATACCGACGTGCAACACCTTTATGCGATTGGTGAAACCTCCTTCACCGGCCTGCATGGCGCTAACCGCATGGCCAGTAAGTCCCTGCTGGAATGCCTGGTCTACGCGGAATCCGCCGCCACTGACATCGCCAGCCTGCTGGACAAGGTAGAACTCCCCATGGCGGCGCCGGCCTGGGACGAAAGCCAGGTTACCGATTCGGACGAGGATGTGGTCATCTCCCATAACTGGGATGAGCTACGCCACTTCATGTGGGACTACGTGGGTATCGTTCGCACCGACAAACGCTTGCAGAGAGCCATGCACCGGGCGCAATTACTGCAGGGGGAGATCAAGGAATATTACAGTAATTACAAGGTATCCAACGACCTGCTGGAACTGCGCAACCTGGCCATGGTGGCGGAACTGATGATCCGCTGCGCCATATCGCGCAAGGAAAGCCGTGGCTTGCACTACACCCTGGACTACCCCGATACCTGTGCCACCGCCGTAGATACTGTTCTTCAACCGGAGCTGACGGACAAGGTCTGACGCAAATTCAGTTGCAGGCGCCGCCAACACTCTGCGGGAAAGGCATCCCCCGTCAGCACCACCGTGCAGGACCTGCTGGTGGGCTCCACCCGGGCCCGCAGTACCACCAGCCAGGGCAGCACCAGTGAATCGGAGCGCGGAAAGATTGCGACGCACTCCCCTGAATCCAGCTCCAGTCTCCAGAGACCCTCATGACAACCCAAGCACCGAATTCGGGCCTGCGCGAAAGTACCGCCCGGGCGATTCAAATCCAGTCTGGTCAGCAGGATAAGCAGCAGTGAACCGGCCATGCAGGCCATCCAGTGCAACGCGCTCTGCCACAGCGCCAACATCGACAAGGCCAGTGCAAGACAGACCAATAGCCGCAGACAGGGCGAGCACCCAGGCCTCAGCTCAAGCTCGGGTAGTCGCCAGTATCTGTTCGACAATGTCTGCCAACTCCTCATCCTGAGGTTTCGCCCGGCCCAGAAACCAGGCGAATAAATCCTGATCTTCGCACGCCAACAGGCGTCGGTAGCGCGCTTTTTTCTCTGCAGAAAGCAAGGGGTAATGCTGATTGACAAAGGGCCCCAGCATCAGGTCAAGCTCCAGCATACCGCGGCGACTATGCCAGCACAGGCGGTTGTATTCTGCATCCGATTCCAGGTTCATAGCCAGTGCACCCCGTCACTCATATTGTAACATTCAGAGACACCCGATTCGTTCGCTGCACGTGATGCGGCACTCCGACGCAGTTCGAAGCGAATGTAGGCCACCTTTCCAAGAATTGCACCAAAAGTAGGCGCTCTCAGGCGACGCGGTAGCGGGCGAATTGGGTGGCTCTGAATGTTACAATACGAGTGACGGGGTACACCAGATTATAAAGGCTGACAGGAGCTGACGCAGCACCTATTATTGCGCCCGTGACAGGATATTATGCAAAACTGAGCCAGCGGGGTGTACTCCTCATCCGCGGACCGGACACCCACACGTTCTTGCAAGGGCAAACCACTTGCGACCTGGATTTACTGACCCCCGAGCGCGCGATAAGCGGCGCCTCCTGTACCCCACAGGGGCGGCTAGTTTGCGACTTCCGACTTCTCGGCTGTGGCGAGGATAACTGGTTGATGTGCATGCACCGTGGCATCTGTGACAACAGTGCCGCCATGTTTGGCAAATATATCGTTTTCTCCAAGGCCGAAATCAGCAACGCCAGCGAGCAGTGGTGCAGTTTTGCGGTCTGGGGCGAGAACGTCGCTGGCGAGCTGGGCCTGGGCGGCGGCCAGCGCGACCAGGTAGGTGAACAGGACGGGGCCTGGTGGGTGCAAACAGACGACGCCGGCGAACGTTTTGAGTGCCATGTGCCAACCGACACGGCAGCGGCTTTCACAGCGGTACTGGCAGGAAGGTTTCAGCCCGGGCCAGAACAGGCCTGGCAATTGGCGGAAATCAATTCAGGTCAGGGTCACCTTGAGCCGGAGACAATTGAGATGTTCATTCCGCAGATGCTCAACTACCAGCTGACCGGGCACATCAGCTTCAACAAGGGTTGCTATACCG
>JAPUKZ010000485.1 GCA_027295405.1 Gammaproteobacteria bacterium | reverse complement strand
TGGCGGCCATCATCAATTTATTGGCGGCGGGTCCGGGTCCATCCAGCAAGTGGTTGGTCCAGTCCACGACGGCTTTGGCATGCTGCCAGTAGTGGTCGAATACGCCCTGCATCCAGTCAGCATCAAAGGGTTCATGGGCCTGGTTGAGCACCGCATCGTAAACCACCTTGGCGTACTTGGCCGCGTTGCAGGAGCCCTGCCCGGTAATCGGGTCATTGAGGCACACGGCATCGGCGATGCCCATGGCCAGTCCACCGCCGGGCAAGCGCATCAGCGGCTTGCGAATGGTCGGCGGGAAGCGACCGGTCAGGATGCCCAGGTCATCGGTCAATTCCACGTTTTTGCAACGCTCGGCCTCGTGCGGATAAAACTTGTCGAGAACGTCCAGGCAGTCCTTGAGATACTGCTCCGGCCCGACCCGCATATCGAGGGTATCCGCCGGGCCACCGGGTATCGCCTCAAAAATCATGATGTCACACTCGCCGCTAGTGGTCAGCGCGTTGCAGACAAAATACTCGCCCACCCCCGGACGGGCATTCCAGGTCAGGCCGCGCTTGACCTCGCCGTGATCGCGGGTCTTGATGGGGGCCATACCCTTCACATAGGCCAGGGCCAGGCCGCGCTGGGGTTTGTCGTAGACACTCTTGTCATCGTCCCGCTCCAGTAGCTTGCCGATTTCTCCCTTGCCGGAAGCCACCATTACCAGGTCGGATTCGGCCGCATAGCGATCCAGGGCCGCCAGATCTGCGCTTTCATAGCACATCTTGCCGCCCAGTTCCTCGAAGCGATAGATCCACGCCGGCATTTTGACCCGCTGGTCTATGGAATCCACCACCCAGTCGGCGCGGCCGTTCTGGGGCCCGAGGCGCTGGGCGAAACTGGATAGCTTGCTGCCGTCGGTCGGATTGAGGATGTTGAACTCGATGCCGTCCCAGGGATGGTAGATGTCGTCCCACAGGCGCAGCCCCATCTCGCGCTCATAGGCGATGGGGGTTGCCTGCATGCCCTGGCTGGACGCCACGCGACCGTTGCGAATCTCTTCGGGGGTGCGGTCGGAAACAACGGTCACGTCGTAACCCTTGCGAACCAGACCAACCGCTGCCATCAGGCCGGACTGGCCAGCGCCTACAATCGTTACCTTTCTCATCACTCACCTCATGCTGGTATTATCTATTTAACGTGTAACCAGTCTGCGGCACAAATGGCGAGGCAACAATGACCAACAAGTCAAATTTGGTAATTCGATGCGCGACCTGACCAGGGCAGACTCCTACGGCGCAATGCTGAAGTACTGGCGCAAGCGCGCGGGTATCAACCAGATGGAGCTGGCGCTGGAGTGCGACACCTCCGCGCGGCACCTGAGCTGCGTGGAAACCGAGCGCGCGCAGCCTTCCAGACATCTTCTGCTGCGGCTGTGCGCCACCCTGGACATTCCCCTGCGGGCGCGCAACAGCATCCTGATATCGGCTGGTTATGTTCCCTTCTACAGCGAAACCGGACTCAGCGACCCGGAAATGGCCCAGGCACGATCGCTGCTGCAAACTATCATGCGCACCAATGAGCCTTACCCGACCATGTTGCTGGACCGCAATATGGACATCGTCTTGCACAACCGGGGCATGGAAAAATTGTTCAACTTTTTCCTGCAGGACAAGGCAATGCTGGGCGAAGAACCCGCCAACTTGTTGCGCCTGGTACTGCATCCCCGGGGACTGGCCCCGGTGATCACCAACCTGGGTTACGTCTATACGGTGATGGTGGAAAGAGCGCGCCGCTCCCTGTTGACGGGCGCCCCGGACCAGCGATTGCGAGACATCCTGCGTGAAGTCGGCCAGTACGCTCCCGAGGACAAGGTGTTCGAGGAGGAGCACATGGCCCAGCTGATCATGCCGTTGACAATGCAGCGGCATGGCAGGCGGTTGACCATCGCCACCACCTCGGCCACCTTGGGCTTCAATCTGAATGTTACCCTGCAGGAGTTGTACATTGAGACCGCCTACCCCATGGATCCAGACAGTGAAAAGGCCCTGCTAGCCATCGTCAGCTAGTGTCGTTCCGGAAGAATCGTTCAACCATGTTCCACCAGGAAGCCGACGCCGGATTACTCCGGCTTGATCGGTGTAAAGCCCGGACGAATTTCCGGGTGGTTAAAGAAGTCGTAGTGCAGGAAGCCATCCCACTGCACTTTCAAAGCATGGTCCAGCGCTAAGAGCTTTCCCCCTGAATTTGAACCAATTGTGCGCCCTCAACCAAGACTTTCATGATTTCCTGCAGTGAGGGTCATTGTGCCGTCTTTGCGTCCAAGGTACATTTTCGCCATTGAAATCGCGGAAGTATCCCATGGAATGTATAGAGCAAGATCCACACCCCCTGGTGTTCAAACTGGCCGACCCGGAAAAGCTGCCCCTGAAGGCGCCCAATACCGGCAAGCGGATGCACTACCGCACCGCCACTCGCGCCCTGGCAGGAATGCAGAAGGAAGCCCTGGTTTTCGATGGCAGGAACAACGAGTGCTGGCGCCTGTTCTGTGATGAGGGGCCCTGGCTGAACGGCTCCGACCTGGCTCCCTTCCCCCTGGGCTTTTTCAGTGCGGGGCTTGCGGCCTCTTACCAGTCGGAATTCCTCAGCCACGCCCGTCAGGCAAATATCGAGGTGCGGCAACTGCAAGTCATGGTAGACAATTTCTATACCATGGAGGGTTCATTGATGCGCGGCACCATGACTGGCAGCGCACTCCCGGTGGAGGTCACCTTCGCGGCGGATACCAACGCCAGTAGTGAAGACCATCAGCGCCTTGCCCATCTGGCGGT
Source organism: Gammaproteobacteria bacterium (assembly GCA_027295405.1). Taxonomy (GTDB): domain Bacteria; phylum Pseudomonadota; class Gammaproteobacteria; order Pseudomonadales; family Halieaceae; genus JAPUKZ01. The sequence continues at coordinate 10,606 of JAPUKZ010000485.1, read as the reverse complement.
TGCCAGTTCACCCGCGGACGCGTACTTGCGTAATGCGGTGGACAGCCTGTTCAGCCTGAACCACAACAGCAAGGCCCGGCCTGTGGCGGATGTCGCCGCCTCTTCGGTACCTGCCCAGGCAGCCCCGGATGCCCTGTTTCCCATGTCCACACCGGGTACCGGTACTTTCGCCGGGGATATACTCGAGCGACTCGACGCTGAAGACAGCCTCGGCGGGGAGCAACTGGGTACCGAGCGCAGCAGTGTTGTCGGCTTGTCAGACAATCAAAAACGCCAGGTCCACGTGCGCGCGGTCGGGAGATTGCGAGAGGACGGCCTGAAGGAGCTGAAGGTTGCCTGCTTTCAACCCATCGGCAGCGTCTTTCAACTACTCAGCGATGATTCACAGGCGGCAGGTGGCCAGGGCCGTGCGCCCAGTGGGCTGGCCCTGCTGTCGGCGGGAATATCCTTCTGTTTCATGACCCAGTTGGGGCGCTATGCGCATGTGGCCAAACACGACATGCAATCCTACCAGATTATTCAGGACACCAGTTTCAGCCAACCAACCGCGGTCTCCCCGGCGCGGGAGGCCGCCACCAGCGCGGCGGTGGATACCCAGGTCTTTATTGCCAACAAGCAGGACGCGCAAGATACCCAGACGCTACTGCGGATGGGTGAACAAACCTGCTACCTGCACGCGGCGTGTCGCAGTGCGCTGAAGACCCGGATCAAGCTAGGGCCTGTAAACACCGCATGAGTTGGCCATGTTGCGCCAACTCAAATAGCGTTTACAGGCCCCAGGCGCGCCGAGTCAATAGTTCATGCAGTGGCAAGCAAGACAGAATCCGCTCTCCGCTCTACTATCCGCCTGCTAGTGTCACCATGGTATCGGCGATGGTGGCTTATGTTTTTTGGAGAACCTATTGTCCATGAGAGAAATAAACAGGGTGTGTGTCGTTGGCGCAGGCGCCATCGGCAGCCTGCTGGTGGGCCATATAGGGGCCCTGCCGGACATTGAAATGACGGTACTGGTGCGCCGAGAAAGCCATGCCCGCGACCTGAACGAAAAGGGCCTGAAGGTCAGTGGCAAGTCGGACCTGACCGCCGAGGTGTTGGCATCAACCGAGCCGGCCGACCTGGGCGAGGTTGACCTGGTTATCATCGCCACCAAAACCACCGCCGTTGAAGCCAGTGTGACCAAATTCAAAGGTCACTTCCCCAACGCCACCGTAATGATGATTCAAAACGGTTTGGGTTGTGAGCGCCTGGTCCGCGAAAATGGCGACTGGCCAATCATTTCAGGCCTGACCTTCATGTCCGGCGTGCGCCGCTCTGACACCCACGTCGACTACGAACTGGACACGCCCACCTGGATTGGTCCGTGGGATGCAGAAGCGGATAAGCCGGGCTACGGCACCATCAAACAGGTTGAAGAGCTGATTAAGCGCTCGGGCCTGATCTGTGAGGCCTACGAAGATTTGCGCCCGGTTCAGTGGTCGAAACTGATTTTTAATTCTGCAGTAAATGCCATCGGCGCGGTGACAAACACAGCGCACGTGCCTTTCTACGCCGATACAGAAAACCTTTCAGACCTCGGCAATCTCGTGCATGACATGATGGCCGAAGGGGTGGCCATCGCCAATGCCCTGGGCATTACATTGAGCAGTGACCCCTGGGCGATGAACTGCAAAGCCGTTAGCCAGGGCGGTAGCCACGGCACTGACGAGTATGCCCACATCACCTCCATGCTGGATGACGTGCGCAACCAAACTTACACCGAAGTGGACTGGATCACCGGCTCCATTGTTCGTGCCGCCCGTGAGGCGGGTGTCCCTGCACCCCATCACGAAACCCTGTATCGCCTGGTTAAAGGGATCGAGAAAGGCTGGTCCCTGGACGAGAGCGAGCACTAAAACAGTTCTTAAAGGAGAGAATCATGAAAGTATGCATTATCGGTTGTGGCGCCATCGGCAGCCTGTTCGCGGCTCACCTGGGCAGGCTGGAGGATGTCGAGGTCTGGGCCTATGACCCCTACCAGGAACACGTTGACGCCATCAACGAAAACGGCCTGCGCTTGACCGGGGAAAGCGATTTTGTGGTAAAAATTAACGCGCGCAGCGATGCCAGTGAAATACCGCCTTGCGACTTTGGCATTATCGCATCCAAGACACTGCACACCCGCGCGGCGATGGAAGCTACTGCGCACATATTTGAAGATGGCGCGGTTTGCTCCGTGCAAAACGGCATCGGCAGTGAAGAGATCATCGCCGAATTTGTGCCCCGCGTCATCATGGGCACCACCTTTCCGGCCGGACACATCACCGGCCCGGGTGTATGCAATCACGACACCATTGGTGCAACAACCATAGGCCCCTTCGCTGGCAAGCCCGCCTCCCAGGAAGAATCTGACCGCCTGGCCGAAGCCCTGACCCGTGGCGGCATGGAAACCATCTCCGCGGAAGATCCCCGCGGTCCCATGTGGACCAAGGTCATTTTCAACTGTGCCTCCAACGGCGTTGCTGCGCTGACCCGCCTGCCTCACGGCATCGCCTGCGATCAGGTGCGCGGCGTGATGAGCGCAGTGGCACAGGAAGGTATTGCTGTAGCGAAAGCACTGAACGTGACACTGGAAAAAGACCCCGAGGAGATGATCGACTACGGTCGCGAAGTGGCATACCTGCACAAGCCGAGTATGCTGCAGGATATTGAGGCCCAGCGCATTACCGAGATTGACAGCATCAATGGCGGCATCGCTGCAATTGGGGAAAAAGCTGGCGTACCCTGCCCGCTAAACAGGGCTATTGCAGACATGGTAAAAGCTTTGGAATTCAGTTGGACCTTAGAGTCACAACAGGAGGCATAAGATATGAACAGTGCAGAGAAAGCAGGCAACGGAGATTATGTAAACAGGTTTCGGCCCAGTCAGGCGGAAATCGATAGACGCTACAGCAATGTACGCGCCGCCATGGAAGCACACGGGCTTGATGCCCTCATCGTCAGCGGCAGCGAATACAGCGGCTTTGAGGGGGCCATACGCTACCTGGCGGGATTTCATCTGTTGCACCGCTATGCCTACGTGGTAATCACCCCCGATGCAGATCCGGTCGCGATCTTCCCGAAAGAGGCCACCTGGGTCGGCGATCACAGCGCCACGTTTCTGGAGCGGGAACTGCCTGTTCACTGTGGCGAGTGGATGGCGGACTTTCTCAAGCGCAAGGGCGCACGCAAGGTCGGCGTTTACGGCCTGGAGTACATCATCAACGTGCGAGACTACAAGGCACTGGCGGCCGCTGATTTCGAGTTGGTGGATTTCGACATTCCATTCGATTATGCCCGCGCCCAGAAATCCGAGGAGGAAATCGCCTCGGTACGGCATTCCATGGAAATCAACAAACAGGGCGTGCTCGATGTCATCAAGGCCTACAGCGCCGGCAAGACCGAAGCGGAACTGATGGGTGTGGCGGAAAATACGTTCGTGCGACTGGGCTGTGCACGCAACACCATGGACATGGTGCAGATGGGCCCCAATGGCTCATTGCTGCCGCAAATGGTCTTCCCCAGCAATCGTCCGCTGCAGGATTCCGACGGCATGATGTACGGGTTGGAAGTCTCTGGCGAGGGTGGCCACTGGGTAGAATATTCACGCCCGATGATGCCCAATGGCATGGATGCGATCACCCAGGACATGATGGATGCCCAACAGGAGTTCCATGCGCTGGTGCGGGACAACATGAAAGCTGGCCGGACGGCCCAGGAAGTGCACAAGGTCTGCATGCAGCCCTTTGTCGATCGCGGTTACCGTTCCGGGCACGTCTGCGGGCATTCCATCGGCATGACCATGATTGAGATGCCGCGTATCGGTGAGGGCTTCGATTTTGTGTTGCCCGAGAACATGGTCTGCTCCATGCATCCCCACGTGATGAACGAGGAGCGCACCCACTCACTGTACTTCCAGGAAACCTATCGCGTCACCGCCGATGGCGGTGAGCCTCTGTCCGGCACTGCCATTAGCGCTTACGACGGCACCGAGAGCGAACTCAAGCCGCTTAATGCAATAGAGCCCCCGTAATATAACTTATCCTTCTTTAGAGTGGGCACATGGAACAGATCGACGATAATTTGAGTATAACGGCTTTCGCGGCCTTTATGGCCAGCGCCGAACGCTGGTCAGAGCATCCCTTTCTGCACATACCGGCGACTGCGGCCAGGGCCTATAGCGACTCGGCAGTGGATTTGAGTTACGGCCAGGCGCAGCAGCAGATACTCGCCCTGCAGACCCCCTACCGCAGCGCTGGCTATGGCCTGGGTCATCGGGTGGCACTGTTGCTGGAAAACCGAGCTGAGTACTTTCTCCACTGGTTTGCCCTCAACGGTCTGGGGGTGAGTGTTGTCCCCATTAATGGAGAAATGTCCTGCGAGGAAATGGCCTATCTTCTACAGCACAGTGAATCGTGCCTGGCCATATCTGTAGCGGAAAAAAAGACGGCAATGCAGGCCGCGGCAGCTGCGGCTGGCCTGTCTCTTCCGGTTCTGGTTCACAGTGAGCTGTCCCGGCTGCCAGCGCCTCCGCAGCCGGCCGATGCCGGCGAGCCAGATACACAAACCGAATGCGCATTGCTCTACACCTCGGGCAGTACCGGTAAACCCAAGGGCTGTATCCTCAACAACGATTATTTCCTCTACGCGGGTCGCTGGTATCGAGACCTGGGCGGCTTGTGTGCCCTGGAGCCCGGGGTCGAACGCCTGATAACGCCGCTACCCATGGTACATATGAATGCCATGGCCGCTTCCACCATGGGAATGGTGATGACCGGTGGTTGTGTTATTCAACTGGACCGTTTTCACCCGTCCAGCTGGTGGCACAGCGTGCGCGAATCAGGCGCCACCGTGCTGCACTACCTGGGAGTTATGCCTGCCATGCTGCTCAATGCCGAGGAATCCACCGGGGACGATTTCAGTGGCCAGATCAAATTTGCTTTCGGCGCCGGCGTTAACCCCAAACACCACGCCCCCTTTGAAGTACGCTTCGGATTTCCCCTGATTGAAGCCTGGGCCATGACCGAGTCAGGCATCGGAGGCGCGGTGATCGCCAACCGGGAACCCCGCCATGTAGGTAGCAGTTGCTTTGGCAGGCCAGTCGATAATCTGGAGTATCGCCTGGTAGACGAGGCGGGAAATGACGTCGCAGCCGGTGAGCATGGAGAATTACTGATCAGGGCAAAGGGAAACAATCCATGGGCCGGATTCTTTTCAGGCTACCTGAAGAACGAAGCCGCAACCACTGAGGCACTGGCCGATGGCTGGCTGCACACCGGGGATGTCGTGCGAGTGGGCCCCGATGGCGCCATGCATTTTGTCGACCGGCGTAAAAACGTTATTCGACGCAGCGGCGAAAATATTTCTGCACTGGAAGTTGAGGCAACACTGTCTGAATGTGAGCTGGTAGACAATGTGGTCGTCACCCCGGTGCCCGATGAAATTCGTGGCGATGAGGTGTTCGCGGCGGTGGTATTGAAAACCGATTGTGCTCAGAGCCCGGAACTCGCCGATCGGTTATTCGATCACTGTTATCGGGCGCTGGCCTATTACAAAGCGCCAGGCTACATCACTTTTGTCTCCGCGCTTCCGCTCACCGCCTCGGGTAAACCACAGCGGGGGGAAATCAAGAAATTGGCTGTGACCTGGTTGGAGCAGGGCGATTGTATTGACCTGCGCAGCCGCAAGCGCAAACAGCACATCGCCAGTGCTGAAACCCCGTGAGTCGAAAGCCAAAACCCTATCAGGGCGTGGCGTTGATCGCCCCTTATACGGTGCCCTATGAGCGCGTTAGTGAGCGGGGAGCGGCCTGGTTTATCGGCCGAACACTGGCCGGGATGTTGCAGCAATGCGGTCTGGAAAAATCAGCCGTAGACGGCCTCGCGGTGTCCAGTTTTACCCTGCCGCCGGATTCAGTGATTACCCTCACCGAGCATTTTGGCCTACAACCACGCTGGCTGGAGCAGATTCCCCTGGGTGGAGCATCCGGGGTGGTTGCCATGCAGCGGGCCGCGCGTGCGGTGCAAGCGGGCGATGTGGAGGTGGTCGCCTGTATCGGCGGAGATACCGCCAGTGTCGGTGGCTTTACCGATCTGGTATCCAATTTTAGCAATTTTACCGTGGATGCAGCCTACCCCTATGGCGCCGCGGGCCCCAATGCTGCCTTCTCACTGATTACCCGCTATTACATGGACAACTACGGCGCTACTCGTGAAGATTTCGGTCGCATCGCCCTGTCCCAGCGCTACAACGCCAACCACTATCCCGACGCGCTTTTTTACAAAAAGAAGCTCGATATGCCAAGCTATCTCGAGGCACCGCCTATTGCCGGAGATGTGCATTTATTCGATTGCGTGATGCCCTGTGCCGGCGCCGACGGATTTATTGTAACCACCGTAGAGCGAGCCCGGCAGTTACAAGTACCCTGGGTAGAAATCCTGTCCTGCGCGGAGCAACATAATGCCTTCCCGGAGGACCCGGTGCAGTATCGCGGCGGTTGGAATTATTTTCGCGAGGACCTTTATGCAGCCGCGGGGCTGGGGCCAGACGATATGCAATTTCTGCAAACCTACGATGACTACCCGGTAATCTGCATGCTGCAAATGGAGGGATTGGGATTCTGTGACCAGGGAGAGGCGCCAGCCTTTGTGCGGGAGACCCCATTGACCTTCGACGGAGAGGGCTTGCCGCACAATACCAGCGGTGGCCAGTTATCCGTCGGCCAGGCCGGTTCGGCCGGAGGTTACCTCGGCCTGGTGGACGGCCTGCGCCAACTCACGGGCCGTGCGGATCAACATCAGGTGGCCGGTGCGGAAGTGGGCTTGGTGAGCGGTTACGGCATGGTTAATTACGACCGGGGCTTATGCACCAGCGCTGCGATATTACAAAGAGGTGTCTTATGACCGGCAAGCTGACGCCCCCCGCAGCGCGAACCCGTCTCGGTCTGGAGATGACGGCGGCAGTTGCGCCCAATAGCCTGCAACTGCAGTGCTGCGAGCAGTGTACTACCGTGCAATACCCTCCAAGGGAAGTCTGTCGCTGTTGTCTTTCGGGTGATTTGACATGGCGTGCCGTAGAGCCGGCGGGAACAGTAATGGCAAGTTCCGCCCTGCACCATTGCCTGGATCCCTGGTTCGAACAGCGCGCTCCCTGGTTAATGGGATCAGTCAAGCTGGACTGTGGGCCTCTGGTTTTGGCACACCTGGCAGCGGAGGTTACCGCCGCCGGGAGTCCGGTTTGGGTTTTCAGTCTGAAGGATGCCTCGGGACAGGCAGTTCTGATAGCAATTTCACAATCACTTGCTCTGGATCAGGCCCAAATCCGCGCACAACAGTTGATATTGAGCGACCTACAGGAGATGACATGAGCGAACATACTGCAGTAGTGACCGGCGGCAGCACTGGCATTGGCCTGGAGATCTGCCAGCAATTCCTCGACCTGGGCTATACGGTGGTGAATCTGTCCCGCCGTCCAGCGCCGGTGGAGCACGCTAATTTACACAATTACACGGTGGACCTCGGAGACCGCGAAGCGACCCGGGTCATAGCTGCAAAACTGGCGGAGCGCTTTGCGGTGGATATTCTGGTGCACAACGCCGGCTTGATTCGTGCCGACCTGATTGAAGATGTCAAGCTGGAGGACCTGGACTATTTGGCCCAGGTGCATCTGGCGGCGGATATTACCCTGGTGCAGGCTTTTCTGCCGGCTATGAAGGAAAAGCAGTTCGGGCGCATCATCAACATGTCTACCCGCGCGGTGCTGGGGCTGGAGACTCGAACCAGTTACTCGGCAACCAAGGCGGCGATGATGGCCATGACGCGAACCTGGGCGCTGGAGTTGGGTCAGCATGGCATTACAGTCAACGCTGTTGCACCGGGACCCATTGCGGCCACAGAGATGTTTCACAATGTGTTTCCGGAAGATGATCCGCAAATAAAGAAAATCGCCGACAGCATCCCGGTTAAACGGGTGGGCACACCCGGTGATGTGGCCCGGGCAACGCTGTTCCTGGCGGCACCGGAAAACGGATTTATTACCGGCCAGACCCTGTTTGTCTGCGGCGGGGCCAGCTTGGGTTCACTGTCACTTTAGCTTCGAAAAGATAGGAAAATAACTGCGAAAAAAGAGGGTTTTGCCGTGACGTATAGCAAAGAGAAAATCGGCCGGCTTGTGGAGGAGGCACGGGTGCACCGCTCGGTGTATACCGACCCGGAATTGTTTGAGCTGGAAATGGACCGGATCTGGGGTCACAGCTGGGTTTACGTCGGCCACGAAAGCCAGCTCGCGAAGCCGGGGGAATTTATTACCACCACTGTCGGCAAAGAGCCTGTGATACTGGTGCGCGACAAGGCCGATGCTATTCATGTCCTATATAATCGATGCGGCCACAAGGGCTCAAAAGTCACGGCTAGGCCCTGCGGTAAAAACAGCGTTTTCCGCTGCCCCTACCACGGCTGGACCTATCAGCTGGATGGCAAGCTGCAAATGACTCCTCACAAGATAGGTTATGAGAACACCGGTTTCGACCCGGAAGATCCCCAGTTCAGTTTGCGCCCCGTTGCGCGGGTAGCTAGTCACCGGGGCTTTGTGTTCGCCTGCCTCGCCAGTGACGGGCCGGATTTTCGGGAGTTCATGCAAGACACCATTGCGACTATCGACAATATGGTCGATCGCTCACCTGAGGGTGAAGTGGAAGTTGTAGGTAATTGCCTGCCCTATATGCACGACTGCAATTGGAAAATGTTTGTCGAAAACCTCAATGATGCAGTCCACCCCATGGTAGCTCATGCCTCGGTGGGAAAGGCTACCGAAAAGTTGATGAAATCACTGCCCGAAGGCACGCCCTACCCGCCGGAGGCCGAGATTATTTTCCCCTTCGGCTCCGCCTACGATTTATTTGATAGCATGAAAGTCACCACTATGCCCTACGGCCACAGCTATATGGGCGGCGAGCAAAGTATTCATACGGGTTACTCCGATATACCCGGTTATTTCGAGGCCCTGGTGGCCGGCCACGGTGAAGATAAAGCGAAGACGATTTTGTCCCGCAATAGACACAACACCACGGTGTATCCCTCGTTTACCATCAAGGATGCGGTACAGGTTATCCGCGTCGTGCGCCCTATCTCCGTAAACCAGACCCTGATTCAATCCTGGCATTTTCGTCTCAAGGGTGCACCCGAACAATTACTGCACCGAACCATAACCTACTCGCGCCTGATTAATTCCCCGGCCTCCATGGTCGGGCCCGACGACTGGGATGTGTACTCTCGCATGCAGGAGAGCCTGCAGTCCAACGCCGCCGAGTGGGTAGATATGCACCGCTATCTCGGCCGCGATGAACTGGTCGAGGATTCAGACCTGAAAAGGGCACCTGGAACCAGTGATCTGACCATGCGGAATCAATATCAGGCCTGGCTTGAATATATGACGGTGGAGACAGCGGCATGAGCGTAGATATCCGTGAAATAGAGGATTTTCTGTACGCGGAAGCGGACCTGCTTGATCGTACCGACCTGGAAAACTGGATGGCCCTGTTCACCGACGATGGTACCTACTGGATGCCGGTACGCGAGGATCAGGACGACCCCCTCAACGAAATTTCCATACTCTATGAGAACCGAACACTGATGGCGATTCGCTGCAATAATTTTGGTCATCGGTTGGCCCCCTCCATGGAATACCCCGTGCGCTGTAACCACATTATTTCCGCGGTGCGGGTCACCGGAGAAGATGAAGCGCGAGGCCTGTTAACCGTGACATCGAAGTTCCAGGCCGTGGTGTGTTACCGGGAACAAACCCTTTACGCTGGACGCTACACACACCGGTTACAAAAAGAGCCAGACGGTTACAAAATTCGCCAGAAACGCGTGGACCTGATCAACTGCGATGCCAACCACAAGTCATTACTCATTTATATCTAGCGGGGAGATTGCGCGGTTCCGTCGCAAAACCGGCACTGATGACTTTATTCGGGTAAATCGCGATCAGTTTCAAAGGCCGCCATCACCAGCAAGATATCATTTTACATTGCGTACGGTGGGCTGTGAGAACCCGACCCTGACCATTGTCGCTCTCGTTCTGCGGCAGGCTGATTACATTGAGCAGCAGTGGAAGAAGGGTTTGCTTTAGTCTGAAGTTCCTTTCCAAGGTGGTCAGAATTATTTACAAAATCAATACGATAGCAAATTTCAGCCTGCAAGGTCCTGTCTACACCCGGATCTCTTTAAGTAACTGAAAGGCCTTTTGTTGGGTCGACGTGGCCCGGGTATCAATGCTAAAACAGGGTGCGCCCGCCTCCGCATCCCGGCTTTGGCAGGTGTTGCGAACAATCGTCGCCAGGTTGCTCAGCAATGATTGTAAACTATGGGCGGGTGACCCATCAGGGAGTTGCTTACTCCGTATCTTGGCGATGGCCTGTGAAGAGCGTTCAGCCGGCGCGACAGGATCTCTGTCCTGTTTGGCCTGCTGGTCTTCATCGGCAAACAGCAGCGGACGCCACGCCTCCATCATGTGCCACTTGACGTAATAGGCGAGCATGCACAGAAAAAGATGTGATCTCACCCGCTGCTCCTGGTAGTGATGAATGGGG
>JAPUKZ010000484.1 GCA_027295405.1 Gammaproteobacteria bacterium | reverse complement strand
CTTTTTGCCGCTGCAGGCCGAGGTGTTCCCTGATCGCGAACACTTTGGTCGCGCTTTTTACAACCAGGCACGCATGTCGGCTCAGGGCATTCCGCAGATCGCGGCCGTGCTTGGCTCCTGTACCGCCGGCGGCGCCTACCTGCCAGCCATGGCGGACGAGTCCATCATCGTCAAGGAACAGGGCACCATCTTCCTGGCTGGGCCGCCGCTGGTGAAAGCCGCTACCGGCGAAATCGTGTCTGCGGAGGAGCTGGGTGGCGCCGATGTGCATTGCCGCACCTCTGGCGTTACCGATCACTACGCCAATAATGACCATCACGCCCTGCAACTGGTACGTCAGTCCATAGCCCGGCTGAACCGGCGCAAAACATTGGAAATTGCGCTGCAGCCCAGCCGTGAACCCCGCTACGCCGCTGAGGAATTGTACGGCGTCATCCCCCGCGATACCCGCCAGCCCTACGATGTGCGGGAAGTCATTGCCCGCCTGGTCGACGCTTCAGAGCTGGACGAGTTCAAAGCCCTGTACGGCACCACCCTGGTGTGTGGCTTCGCCCACCTGCACGGCTACCCGATCGGAATCGTCGCTAGTAACGGCATCCTGTTCGGTGAATCGGCGCAAAAGGGCGCGCACTTCATCGAACTGTGCGCCCAACGCAAGATTCCGTTGTTGTTCCTGCAGAACATCACCGGCTTCATGGTGGGCCAGCAATACGAAGCCGGTGGCATCGCCAAACACGGCGCCAAGATGGTGCATGCGGTCGCCTGTGCCGAGGTACCGAAACTGACCGTACTCATCGGCGGCTCCTTCGGTGCCGGTAACTACGGTATGTGCGGGCGCGCTTACGACCCCCGTTTCCTGTTCATGTGGCCGAACGCGAGGATCTCGGTTATGGGCGGCGAACAGGCCGCCGGGGTACTGGCCCAGATCAAACGGGACCAGAAAGAGAGCCGCGGCGAAAGCTGGAGCGAGTCGGAAGAAGCGGCATTCAAGCAGCCTATCCTGGATACCTACGAGCAACAGGGTCATCCCTACTTCGCCTCTGCGCGCCTCTGGGATGATGGTGTCATTGACCCCGCCGATACCCGCATGGTGCTGGGTCTTGCGCTTTCTGCCTGCTTGAACAAACCCATTGCCGAAACCAAATTCGGCGTATTCAGGATGTAGATGGCTATGAGTGAATCTTCCCCAGCAACAGTGCTGACCGACATAGATGCCCGTGGTGTAGCCACCGTGACACTGAATCGCGCCGAAAAGCACAACGCCTTTGACGATGCCGTCATTGCCGAACTGGACGCCACGTTCGCTAGCCTGGCACAGGAGCCGGCACTACGCGTCGTGGTTCTGGCATCCACCGGTAAGAGTTTTTCCGCCGGTGCCGACCTGGCCTGGATGCAGCGCATGGCCGAGTATGATCACCGGCAGAACCTGGAGGATGCCCGGGCACTGGCGGAAATGTTGCGCAAACTCAATCACCTGCCGCAACCCACAATCGCCAGGGTACAGGGCGCCGCCTATGGCGGAGCAGTGGGTCTGGTCAGTTGCTGCGACATGGCCATCGGCAGCGAACAGGCGCGTTTCTGCCTCTCGGAAGTCAAACTCGGGTTGATTCCCGCCACCATCAGTCCCTATGTCATCGCCGCCATGGGTCAGCGCGCCGCGCGCCGTTATTTCATCAGCGCCGAACTGTTCAACGCCAGCACTGCACTGCAGTTGGGCTTATTGAGCGAAGTAGTCCCCGCTGAGGAACTGGACGCGCGTATTGACGCAGCGTGTCAGCAACTGTTGCAGAACGGTCCGTTGGCAGTCGCTGCCGCCAAGCGCCTGGCCCTGGATATGGCTAACCGTGAGATCGGCACCGAATTGATCGAAGACAGCTGCCGGCGCATTGCCGACATTCGCGTGTCTGAAGAGGGCCAGCAGGGCCTGCAGGCTTTCCTTAACAAGACTGTGCCAGCCTGGAGCAAGCCGCATGTTTAACAAAATTTTGATCGCCAACCGCGGCGAAATAGCCTGTCGGATTATGCGCAGCGCCCACGCCATGGGCATATCCACTGTCGCGGTTTACTCCGATGCAGACCGCAACGCACTGCACGTCACCATGGCCGACGAAGCCGTGGCTATCGGCCCGGCGCCAGCGCGGGAGTCCTATCTCTGTGCAGATAAAGTGCTGGAGGCCGCCCGGCGCACCGGGGCCGAGGCCATCCACCCGGGCTACGGCTTTCTCTCGGAGAACGCGGATTTTTGCCGCGCCTGCGAAGCAGCGGGGATTGTTTTCATTGGCCCCCCCACCGCGGCGATTGAAGCCATGGGTTCAAAGTCCGCCGCCAAAAACATCATGAGTCAAGCCCAGGTACCCCTGGTGCCAGGCTATCACGGCGAGGACCAGGACCCGGCGGTGTTGCAGCAACACGCTGATGACATGGGGTATCCGGTACTGCTGAAGGCGGTCGCCGGGGGTGGCGGCAAAGGTATGCGCCAGGTTTGGGAAGCCGAGAAATTCCAGGAGCAACTGGAAGCCGCGCAACGGGAATCCCAGAGCAGCTTCGGCAACAGCGATATGTTGGTCGAAAAATACCTGACCCAACCGCGGCATGTGGAAATCCAGGTGTTCTGCGACGCGCACGGCAACGCCGTGTACCTGTCCGAGCGCGACTGCTCGGTGCAGCGGCGGCACCAGAAAGTCATAGAAGAAGCGCCCGCACCCGGGCTGGATGCAGACTTGCGCCAGGCCATGGGTGAAACCGCGGTGCAAGCCGCCTGCGCCATCGACTACCGCGGGGCCGGCACCGTCGAATTCCTGTTGGACAGTGACGGCGCTTTTTACTTTATGGAGATGAATACCCGGCTGCAGGTAGAGCACCCGGTGACTGAAATGATTACCGGGCTGGACCTGGTGGAGTGGCAGCTGCGTATCGCTGCCGGGGAAACACTGCCGCTGGCGCAGGAACAGGTGACGGTCAACGGCCATGCTTTCGAGGCCCGCATCTACGCCGAAGATCCGGACAACGACTTTATGCCCGCGACCGGGGTGCTGGGGTTCTTGCAAACTCCGCAAGAGTCAGCAGTATTGCGTGTGGATACCGGGGTACGCCAGGGCGACGAGGTCAGTATTTACTACGATCCGATGATCGCCAAGCTGATCGTCTGGGGCGAGGATCGTCAGCAGGCCTTGCGGCTGCTGGCCAAGGGTTTGAGCCAATACCGGGTGGCCGGGCTCAGCACCAATATCGACTTTCTGTACAACCTGAGTACCTGCGCACCGTTCGCCGCGGCCCAGCTTGACACCGGGTTCATAGACCGGCATCGCGATTTGCTGTTCGACCAGGCCCAGACCAGCCAACAGGAGGATCTGGCCCTGGCCAGCTTGTATATTCTGTTGCGCCGGCGGCAACAGGCCCGCAGCCGTGCCAGCGCGCATGGCGATCCCTGGTCGCCCTGGCACACGACCTCGGGCTGGCGCATGAATGAACCGCACCTGCAGCGCCTGGCTTTGTACTATCGGGACCAGGAACTGGAGGTGACTGCGGAACAACTGTCATCCGGGGAATCTCCGGTCTACCGGCTGCACATCGATGAACATCTGGTCGAAGTTACGGGGCAGCTGAACGGGGATGAGCTGCTTGCGGATATCGACGGCTTTCGGCAAAAAATTACCGTGGCTAAGCATGATGGGGTGTTTTCCGCCTATCGCAGCAGCGGGGCATTTCAGTTCTCCCTGCTTGCGCCCGACACCGGCGAAGCCGGTGATACAGGTCCCGGCGGCAATCCCCGCGCGCCCATGAACGGTACTATCGTGGCGCTGCTCGCGAAGCCGGGGGTAGCAGTAGCGGCAGACACCCCCTTGTTGGTGATGGAAGCAATGAAAATGGAACACACTATCCGCGCCAGTACCGCAGGTGTGGTGACGGAATTTTATTGTCAACCCGGCGACCTGGTAGACGGGAATGCCGAACTACTCAATTTTGCTCCACAGGAGTAAGCGAAGATGGCGCCGACACTACCTGACAAGGCACGCATTGTAGAGGTGGGCCCGCGGGATGGCCTGCAGAACGAAGCCGCCAATATCCCGGTCGAAACCCGGGTTGAGCTGATCAGCCGCCTGAGCGATGCCGGGCTGGCTACGATTGAAGCGGGCAGTTTCGTCAACCCCAGGTGGGTACCACAAATGGCCGCCAGCGAGGAGGTCTTCGCTCAACTGGAGCGTAAACCCGGCGTGCGTTACACCGCGCTGACCCCGAATTTGCAAGGCCTGGAGCGTGCCCTGGCCGCCGGCGCCGATGAGGTTGCAGTGTTTGCGGCGGCCTCTGAGGCTTTCAGTCAAAAGAACATCAATTGCAGTATTGCGGAAAGCCTGCAACGATTTGAGCCGGTGATGGCAGCCGCAGCTGCAGCCGGCATTCCGGTACGGGGCTATGTGTCCTGCGTACTGGGCTGCCCCTATGAAGGGGAAATCGCAGCACAACGGGTGCTGGATGTAAGCCAGGCCTTGCTGGGTATGGGCTGCTATGAGGTTTCCCTGGGGGACACCATCGGTACCGGCACTGCGGGCTCGATGGCACGCTTGTTGAACACTTTACTGCGGGAAATCGAGGTCGGGAAACTGGCCGTACACTGCCACGATACCTACGGCCAGGCGCTGGCCAACATTCTGGTGGCGCTACAACACGGCGTCGCCAGCATTGACGCCTCGGTCTCCGGTCTGGGCGGCTGTCCCTATGCGAAAGGCGCATCCGGCAATGTCGCCACCGAAGATGTGGTGTACATGTTGCAGGGGCTTGGGGTAGAAACCGGCATCGACCTGCAGCAACTGATCGCCGCCGGTGCTTTCATCTCAGGGCAGCTACAGCGGGCAAACCAGTCGCGGGTAGCCTGCGCGCTGACCACTGGCTAATCGGTCTGGCCTGGATATTTCACGAAGACGGATGGAATAACGGCAGAAACTTCGTATTAATAGGGGTATCGAAGCGGTTTACAGGAAAAACCACCGTGACAAAATGCAAGCAGACAGCGCTCAACATTCCACCCATTGTACGCTGTAACGTTTTACCTGTTTTTGCGGGGGAGTTGTTACTGGTGACGGGGCGTCAGGGGGTCAATAGTTCTCTGGCTCTCGGCGCATTCCGGCGGTGAATTCTGCGCGCCGTTGGCAGGCACCCCTACGAATCTCGCTACCACGCGCAGTTAAGAGAACTGAAACCGCAGCCAACCCGAGCTGCCAGTTAGCAAAATCACCCGGAAACCGGGCCACTCGCGCTTCATGCTCTGGAACGGGGACGGGGAAAATGATGGAGCAGACTGACAGGGCGGCGCCAGCCGGAGTGGCTTAATGCCGGTCTTTGAAACCCGTAAATTCCGCGACCTGGCTGCGTCTTTGATGTTACTGGCAGGCATCACCCATGTGGCGCAACTCTGGTTTTACACATTGAGTGGTACCACCATTATCGCCGCCCTGTTCGGAATGTTCTATTTCCTGATCGCGCTGGGCCTGGCCGGCAGGTCGCGTTTCACCTTGTGGACCGGCGTAATGATTCCCGGCCTCGGGGTTGCCGCCGGCATCCAGCGCTACCTGGGCCCTTCACCCGTAAACCTGACCCTACTCAACGTGGCCATCAATTTGTTGGTCATCATTTTGTGCGGCTACACCCTGTTCCGTACCCGCCATTCGGAAATGGACTGACCCGCTTGTTCATGCGCCTGAAGCTCCCCAACCGCCTGACTTCTGGGCACCGCTGGTGGTGCCTGCTGATGCTGACGCTAGTGCCCGGGGTTGCGCTGGCAGCAGAGTCAGCCAGCGAGTGCGGCTACCGGTTGGTAAAAGAGTATCCCCACGACCGCGGCGCCTTCACCCAGGGGCTACTTTTCAGCCACGGCATGCTTTATGAAAGTACCGGTTTATTCGGCCAGTCGACCCTGCGTGAGGTCGACCTGAATAGTGGCCGGGTGTTGCGCAAAAACCGATTGCCAGCCGAGGACTTCGGCGAAGGCCTGGCCCTGGTCAATGACAAGTTAGTGCAACTCACCTGGACCAGCGGTCGTGGTTACGTCTGGGACCGGGGCAGTTTCACCCTGAACGGGCACATGCCCTTTCGCTATAACAGCCCCCACGCCGATGGTCTGCACCGCCCCTGGGGCCTGTGCTATGACCAGCAGCGACTGGTACTAAGCAACGGTACCCATGTTCTGCACTTCCTGGACGCTCAGGACTTCAGCGCCATCGGTTCTGTGGCGGTGCACGACGAAAACGGCCCGGTGGCCCTGTTGAATGAGCTGGAGTGCATCGGCGGCAAGGTGTTCGCCAACGTCTTGCGCAGTGAGTTCATCGTGGTCATAGACCCCCTGAACGGGGCAGTGACCGCGCGCCTGGACCTGGCCGCACTGCATCCAGCAGAGCAGCGCAAAGACCCGCAAAACTTCCTCAATGGCATCGCCTATAATACAGAGCACAATCGGCTGTTTGTCACTGGCAAGCGCTGGCCCCGGCTATATGAAATCGAGTTGACGGATCAATGTTTGACCCCGTAATTATCCTCTGCGCCCTGATCTGCGGACTGTTGATGCGCAGTCTTGGTCAGCCCGCGTTGCTGGGCTACCTTGCAGCTGGCTTCGTGTTGCACGAGCTGGGCGTGGTTGGCGGGCCGCTGTTGTCGGTGGCTTCCGAATTGGGCATCACCTTGTTGTTGTTCAGCATCGGCCTCAAACTTCAGCCCAAAGCCCTGCTGACGACCCGGATCTGGGGCACCACGCTGATCCATATGGCGTTCTTCCAGGTGCTGTTCACCGCCCTGCTGGCAGGGGCCGCCCGCTTTCTGCCAGGCCTGGGCCTGGACTTGACCGGCACCTTGATCATCGCTTTCGCGCTGACCTTTTCCAGTACCGTATTTGTCATTCAGGTGATGCAGGAACGCGGGGAAATGGCCTCCCGCCACGCCAACCTGGCCATTGGTGTGCTTATAATCCAGGATATCGCTGCGGTAGTTTTCCTGGGTTTCTCCACCGGTAAGACGCCGGAATGGGCGGCGCTGGGCCTTCTTCTCATCTTTCCCCTGCGCGGTGTAATTCTTCGCCTGCTCAACCTGTGTGGGCACGGCGAGCTGTTTACCCTGTTCGGTCTGACCCTGGCTATCCTCGGCTCGGAGCTATTCGACTCGGTCGGCATCAAGGGCGACCTGGGTGCGCTGATACTCGGCGCGGTACTCGCCGGGAACCAGACGTCCAAGGAGCTGGCCAAAAACCTGCTGCACTTCAAAGATCTGTTCCTGGTCGGGTTTTTCCTCTCCATAGGATTGTCAGGTTGGCCCGGGCCGAGCATCTTCGCAGTGTCACTGGGCCTTGGCGTTTTGGCGTTGCTCAAGCCGCCCCTGTACTTCCTGCTCATGGCTCGCTTTCACACCCAGCCGCGCACGGCCATGCTGAGTTCTGTGGCGCTATCCAACTACAGTGAGTTCGGTTTGATCGTGGTGGCGGTGGCGGTCTCAGTAGGCTGGGTGGACTACCAGTGGTCCGCCGGTTTGTCGCTGGCCATTGCTGCCAGTTTCATACTCTCCTCGCCGCTCAATCAGCGGGCCCACGAGCTTTACCGCCGCTGGCACGAGACCATCAACCGCTTCCAGAGCGAGCGCTTGCGCAAGGGTCGGCCAGATATTCAGAACGCGCGCTTTTTCGTGCTGGGCATGGGTCATATTGGTACCGGTGCCTACAACACCATGCACGAACACCACGGCGACTGTGTGGTCGGGGTGGACGACAACGACGTCAAACTGGAAGAGCACGCCCACTGCGGCCGCCGGGTGGTGGCGGGTGATGCCAGCGACCCCGACTTCTGGGGCTGTGTCGATCTCAGCAAACTGGAACTGGTGATGCTGGCACTCTCCAAGCACGAAGAGAATAAACGGGTCGGAAAATTGCTGCGGGAACTCGGTTACCAGGGTCCGATCACAGCGGTAGTCAGGTTCGCCGATGAGGCAGAGCAACTGGAGCGGCGCGGGATTGCCGCCTTCAACCTGTTCGAGGAAGCGGGCACCGGTTTTGCCGAGCACGCTAACGAACAATTGACCAATGCCAGAGTCACACCGCCATGAACAGACGCCTTTTCCTGCAAGGTTCGACCGCACTGATGGTGGGCAGCCACTGGCTGAGCGCACCGGCACAACCAACCGATTTGATCATCCGCCCGATTCCCGCCACCGGCGAGCTGCTGCCGGTTATGGGCATGGGTTCGTCAAGAACCTTTGACACTGGCCTCGATGAAGCCACTCTGGCTAAGCTGGGAGCGGTGATGCGCGCGTTTTTCAATAAAGGTGGGACGCTTATCGATTCATCCCCCATGTACGGCGCCGCCGAGACGGTACTGGGAGCCGTGTTGTCAAGACTCGAGCCGCAACCCGGGTGGTTCGCCGCTACCAAG
>JAPUKZ010000483.1 GCA_027295405.1 Gammaproteobacteria bacterium | reverse complement strand
GCAGTGCCGGCCTCGCTATTTTGAAATAACCACTTTAAGTAAAATCTTTAAGTAATTGATTTGTAAAGACTATGTGAAATACCTCAAACAGGTGATGCGGGGGTGAAGCAATCTGGGTCTAATGGCCCCCCGCAACCGATCCACAGTCTTGAGGACACGACAATGACAGCCCATGAAGAGATCAAAGCTATGAACGAGTACAGTATGGGAAGCCCCCGCGCCGAGCAATTGTTGCAGGCGGCGCGAGACCTGCAGCCGGTATTGCGCGAGCGCGCCGAGCTGTGCAAACAGCTGCGTCGGGTGCCGGATGAAACCTTTGCCGACTTTCAGGCGGCGGGTTTTTTCAAGGTCTTGCAGGCCGAGCAGTACGGTGGCTACGCCATGGACCCACAGGTGTTTTACGCCGTGGGGCTGGAACTTGCCAAGGCCTGTATGTCCAGCGCCTGGGTGCTGGGTGTGGTGGCGGTACACAACTGGCAGTTGGCCCTGTTCGATGATCAGGCCGCTCAGGATGTGTGGGGGGATGATCCCACCACCTTGCTCTCCTCCTCCTATGCACCGGTGGGCAAGGTCAAACTCGTGGAAGGTGGCTTCAGACTGAGCGGACGCTGGAGCTTCTCCAGTGGCAGCGAACACTGCAAGTGGGTGTTTCTGGGTGCGGTTGTGCCCACCGAGGAAGCACCCTTTGACATGGCCAACTATCGTACCTTCCTGCTCCCGATCGAGGATTATGAGATTGTAGACAACTGGGATGTGGTGGGTTTGCAGGGGACGGGCAGTCACGACATTGTGGTGGAGGACGCCTTTGTTCCAGAGTATCGCACGCACAAGGTTATCGATGCTTTTAACTGCGACAATCCCGGCAATGCCGTGAACACCGCCCCCCTGTTCCGGATACCCTTTATGCAGGTGTTTGTGCGGGCGGTGTGCACCGCCAGCCTGGGCGCCCTGGAAGGCTCGCTGGATGCCTATGTGGAGGTTGCCAAAACCCGGGTCGCGGGGCCGGTACCCATGCGCGATGATCCCAACGCAAAAATGCTGGCGGCCGAGGTGAAGGCGGAGATTGAACAAATGAAACTGGTGATGTACCGCAATTTTGACAATATGCTGGATTGTGCCCGCGCCGGCGAGCCGATTCCCATAGAAGACCGGATTCGCTATCGCTACGACTCTGCGATCGTTGCCGATCGTTGTCTGGAGCTGTCCGGTCGCATGCTGAAGGCGGTGGGTTCCGGCGGTATCCGCAACGGCAGTGAGGTTCTGGCCAGGCACCTGGATATCCTCGCCAGCCAGGCTCATGTAGCCAATCACTCGACACCTTTCGCGGTGAATATGGGTGGTGTCCTGCTCGGCCAGGACAACGCTGACTTCGGTTTGTAATTACAGAAGGCAGGGCGCTGCAAACCTTCTGTCAGCCAGACCTGGCTTACACCGGTCTGGCTTTACTTCTATAATTCAGCTCTGCATTTTTTGCCATACAGGACCGTACGACCGTGGATACACAGAAAATCCAGCAGTTGGGTGATGAGCTCTATGAGGCGCTACGCGCGCAAAAGACGCTGCCGCCGCTGACGGACCGGGAGTCCGACATCAGCATTGAAGACGCCTACCATATTTCCCTGCAGATGCTGAACCGCCGCATTGAGAGCGGCGAAAAAGTGGTGGGTAAAAAGATTGGAGTAACCAGTGCACCGGTGCAGGAAATGCTGGGTGTATTCCAGCCCGATTTCGGATTTCTCACCGATGCCATGGTGTTTGAGGACGGGTCAGATATCTCTATCGCCGGGCATATGATTCAGCCACGGGCGGAAGGGGAGATCGCCTTTCGGCTGAAAGCTGATCTGGTTGGCCCCGGTGTGACCGAACAGGATGTTCTGGACGCCACCGAATCCATCATACCCTGTTTTGAAATCGTCGATTCTCGCATACACGACTGGAACATCAAGATCCAGGACACGGTGGCAGACAACGCCTCCTGCGGTGTGGTTGTGCTGGGCCAGAATGAAGTGGACCCGCGGGACTATGATTTGCCGAACCTGAAGATGACGATTTACAAAAACGGCGAATTCAACAGCGAAGGCCTGGGTGCCGCCGTACAGGGCAATCCCCTGACCGCGGTGGCCTGGTTGGCCAACACTCTGGGTGAGTTCGATATTCCGTTCAAGGCCGGCGAGATCATCCTGTCGGGTTCGCTGGTGCCGCTGATACCGGTAGTGGCGGGGGATAAAATGTCGCTGGAAATAGAGGGTATTGGAGGCTGCAGTTGTAACTTTGTGTAGATTGCAAGATGCTGCCTCCGAGCCCCCATGGATGGGTTCACGGCGTGTCTCGAAAAGGCTATTCAGTAGCAACGCCGGAAATTGGCACTGAACAAACAGATAGAGATGTTAAATATGGGAAACAAAGTAAAAGCGGCCATCATCGGCCCCGGCAACATCGGCACCGACCTGTTGATGAAGGCAATGCGCAGTGATGTGATTGAACCCGTATGGATGGTGGGGGTCGACCCCGATTCCCCCGGCCTGGCCAGGGCCGAGGACTTGGGTCTGAAAACTACGGCAGACGGTGTCGACGGTATGGTTCCGAGCATGCGGGAAGATGGCGTCCAGATCTGCTTCGACGCTACCTCAGCCTATGTGCATGCAGAGAATAGCCGCAAGGTGAACGCACAGGGCGCGGTAATGATCGACCTGACCCCAGCCGCCATCGGTCCCTATTGTGTGCCGCCGGTGAATCTGGATGAGGCGGTCGCCGCCAGGGCCATGAACGTGAATATGGTCACCTGCGGTGGCCAGGCGACTATACCTATGGTGTATGCGGTCAGTCGGGTCCAGCCGGTGAGTTACGGTGAAATTGTCGCCACGGTGAGTTCCAAATCCGCTGGCCCCGGGACCCGCAAAAACATCGACGAGTTCACCCGCACCACCGCTGACGGTATTGCGTCGGTGGGCGGTGCCGATGAGGGCAAGGCCATTATTATCATCAACCCGGCGGAACCGCCGCTGATGATGCGCGACACGATACACTGCCTGACCAAAGACGAGCCCGACCAGGCAGCCATTACCCAATCAGTGCAAGAGATGATCAGGGAAGTGCAGAAGTATGTGCCGGGCTACACCCTCAAGAATGGTCCGGTTTTCGACGGCAACCGGGTTTCCATTTATATGGAGGTGGAGGGCCTGGGGGATTTCCTGCCCAGGTATGCGGGCAATCTGGACATCATGACTGCGGCGGGCCTGCGTACCGCCGAGATGTACGCGCAACAGATACTGAGCGGTGAGTTCGTGCCCGTCGCCAGCGCAGCTTGAGAGGTTAGAGAATATGGATTTATCAGGCAGGAAAATCACTTTACACGACATGTGCCTGCGCGACGGCATGCACCCCATGCAGCACCAGATTAGCGTCGAGCAGATGGTGACGGTGGCGAAAGCCATGGATGAGGCGGGAGTGCCATTGATCGAGGTGACCCATGGCGATGGCCTGGGAGGCACGAGTGTCAACTACGGCTTTCCGGCGGCCTCGGACGAGGAGTACCTGACCGCGGTCTGCAAGGAGATGAAGAACACCAAAGTCTCGGCGCTATTGTTGCCGGGTATCGGTACCGTGGATCACCTGAAGATGGCGGTGGACTGCGGTATCTCCACCATCCGGATCGCGACCCACTGTACTGAGGCGGATGTGTCGGAGCAGCACATCGGCATGGCCGGCCAGATTGAGGGCCTGGATACGGTGGGCTTCTTGATGATGGCGCATATGATCGAGGCGGAGGAACTGGTGGAACAGTTGCTGCTGATGGAATCCTATGGTGCCAACTGTGTCTATATCACCGATTCCGCGGGTTATATGTTGCCCGATGATGTGACGGCGCGGGTGGAACTGGCCAGAAAAGAGCTGAAACCCGAGACGGAACTGGGCTTTCACGGCCACCACAACCTGGCCATGGGTATCGCCAATTCGCTGGCGGGTGTGGCCGCGGGTGCCAACCGCATCGACGGGTCCATGGCGGGCCTGGGTGCGGGTGCGGGTAATACGCCGTTGGAAGTCTTTATCGCGGTCTGCGATCGTATGGGCATTGAAACCGGTGTGGACACCTTCAAGGCCATGGACATTGCCGAGGACCTGATTGTGCCGATGATGGATCACATAGTGCGGGTGGACCGGGACGCGCTGACCCTGGGCTATGCCGGTGTGTATTCCTCCTTCCTGCTGTTTGCCAAGCGCAGTGCGGAGAAATACAACCTGTCCAGCCGCGATATCCTGGTGGAACTGGGCCGGCGTCGGACTGTGGGCGGGCAGGAAGACATGATCGAGGACCTGGCCCTGGACATGGCCAAAGCAGCGGGAACCCTCTAAAAATAGGGGACGTAGCACGGTTTTCATGAAAACCGTGCTACGTCCCTTATTGTTCAGGCAAGAACGCGAAAAACAGTCAGCGCAGCGCCAAAACGAGACTTCGTCTCCGGTACTGTGAACTGGTTCACGTTTTCGCTTTGGGGTCGCCCGGGCATCCTTGTTATCCTAGTCAATTGTTAATGGGCTGGGGTGGGGAAATGCAAGGGCTCGAGCTGTTCTTCCAGTTCCTGGTGATGCACGCGGTGCTGGACTTCATGTTACAGCCCAGTGTCATGGCGTCTGGCAAGAACCGTTCCAGCAAGTATCATGGCACTGCTGACAGTGGCTTCCCGCCCTGGTACTACTGGCTGGGCGCGCATGCCCTGGGTCACGGTGGAGCGGTATATCTGATCTGCGGCAATCTCTGGTTGGGTCTCATGGAAACAGCTCTGCACGCGCTAATCGACTACGGCAAAAGTGAGGAGAAAATGACCCTGGCCCAGGATCAGGCCCTGCACCTTTTCTGCAAGCTGGGCTACTGCATCTACCTGGTAGCCTGAGGGTTTCCTATTGGTTTTAAGGGGGCGGCCGAGACTCAGCGCTGCCGGAAGTGGACGGGGCAGCGCCCGGGAATTCTGAACAGCGATGGTGCCCATTCAAAACCCTCGTCATCCCGCTCAATATCCTTCACCCGACTGGTCATGGCCTGAAAGGCGATCTCGCCATTCATCCGCGCCAGGTGTGAACCCAGGCAGAAGTGAATGTCGCCGCCGAAGGAGCAGTGCCTGGCATCTGCGCGGCTGATATCAAAGCGATCGGGGTCGGCGAATATCGCAGGGTCACCAGTCCGTTGAGTGCGACCAAGCCCGCCCGCAACACACCGCGGCCGGTCGGTGATCGGTCAATATTTTACTCAGCCAAGGGCCGCGACTATAGTGGAATTCAATGATCGGGGATAGACCGCCGCGAGTGCTGAGGCGGCGGGCGCCAGTGACTTTTTATGGAGAATCGTCGCCATGCTACAGGAAATCAATCGCGCTCTGATACTGATGGCGTTCGCTCTTACTGCGCAGGGACAGTCGCCGGACTCGCTGCTGGGCCAACTGGAGCGGGAGGTGAATATCGAGGCCGGTAAAATTGAAGAACCCTGTTTTGCCATGGCGCTGGCGGATCGCCTGGAGTACGAGTTCAGCAGCGACGAAGCGCTGGATTTCAACTTGCATTATCATCAGGGAAACGCGATTTTCTTCCCCGTGGAAAGAAAAAACATCCACCAGCACGAGGCTGTTTTTGTCTCTACCGGGTCACGGAAATATTGTCTGATGTGGAGCAATCGTGGAGAGAACCCTGTGACCTTGCGCTATCGCTATCAGCTTTATCGCAGTGCAGTGCCGCAATGAGCAGTTTGCGAGCGGCAGTTTGTGGCCGGTGGAGGCCGCGCAGCGGGCGCTGGCGCGGGCGGTCAGCGCAGAAATGCACTCCGGTTTCAGGGCCCTGCGCCAGCGCATGCCCATGAACTGTCGCGCGCATAACCGTGAAGTGAAACTTGTGCCCGCACTGGAAGCCGATATTGGTCGGGTATTGTCGATCTGGTCTGAGTGTCGCCAGGCCCGCACCGAGAGTGGAGACTGGTTGTTTGGGCGGTTTTCTATCGCCGACGCCATGTATGTAACCGTGGCTTTGCGCTTCCACAGTTACTCCGTGAATTTACCCGAGGTCGCGCGCAACTATGTGGAATCTGTGCTCCAGGACCCGGACGTGTCCGACTGGATGCGGGCGGGCGCCGCCGAGTGTGAGATTATCGAAGCGGATGACAGTCGGGTGCTGAACGAGCGTACTGACCGTTTTCTGATCGGAGACACCTGGGTAGTTTTGTTACTCCATAGCACAGCGCTGGCGGTGCGTTGCTCAGAGCTATCACGTAGAATGGCGTGCCACGAGGAGTCCAGGTATCGCCCCTGTCTGAATACTGGTTGTTACTGATAGCCCTGCTAACCTCCACCTTTGCGGCGGTGTTCGGGATGGGCGGGGGGGTGCCATTGATTACCCTGATGCCAGGCTTTGTCCCGACCGCGGCGATTATCCCGCTGCACGCGGTAACTCAGCTGGCCAGCAATGGTTCGCGGGCGGTTTTCGGTTGGCGGCATGTTGAGCTGTCACTGGTTACCCCGTTTTTGCTGGGGGCGATCGCCGGCGTGCTGTTGGGGGGGCGGCTATTCCTGTCCCTCGATATGGATTGGTTACCAGCAATCATGGGGGTGGTGATACTGGTGATAACCTGGTTACCGCTGCCGAAGGTGCACGGTGAGGGCAACTGGCCCTTGGTTTTGCTGGGGTTCTACCAGACTGGTATCGGTATGCTGGTGGGCGCCTCGGGCCCACTGGGGGCTGCGCTGCTGGCGCGACGCAAGCAGCAGCGTGATTGGTTGGTGGTTAACACCGCGGTCTATATGACCAGCAATCACCTGTTGAAGATCATCGCCTTCGGCTTCATGGGATTTGTCTTTAGCGACTTCCTGTGGCTGATGCTGGGTATGGTGACGGCGGCAACCGCTGGATCCTGGCTGGGGACCCGCCTCAGACGCTACGTTCCGGAAATTAATTTTCAGTTCTGGTTCAGGGTTCTGGTCAGCTTGCTGGCGGCTCGAATGATACTGGTCAGTCCGGTGTGGACGGGTTGAGCTGATTCCCCGTCCTGGTTGTGGTTAATGGAGAACGTATGAACAGGGGACTGTTGCTGGCGACCACGGCTTACCTGATCTGGGGATTCGCCGCCCTGTACTGGGTGCAAACTGAGCCGATTACGGCGCCGGATCTGGTCGCGCACCGGGCGCTTTGGGCCCTGCCGGTGTTAGTCGTGAGCCTGTTGCTTATGGGGCGCCTGGGCGCGTCCCTGCAGCTGTTGCGCCAGCCTCGCACCATGGCGATCATGGCTTGTTCGGCGCTGTTGCAGGCGCTTAACTGGGGCATATTCCTGTGGGCGGTGACCCACCAGCGGGCCACTGAGGCCAGCCTCGGATACTTTTTACTGCCGCTTATCAATGTTGGCATCGGCATCTTTCTGTTTAAAGAACGCATTGATCGGGCCCAGCAGATCGCTGTCGCTCTCGCCGCGGTGGGCATGCTGATATTGATCATGGAAAATCGCGGCTTGCCCTGGGTGGCCCTGGGTGTGTCCGTGAGTTTCGGGCTGTACGGGGCAGTACGCAAGGCGGTGTCCGTGGGCGCGGTTGAGGGCTTGCTGCTGGAGACTATAGTGATGGCGCCCTTCGCGCTGGGCTGGCTGATAGTTCGGGATGGGGCTGGCTTCGGGCTCTATGGTGCCCGTGTTGATGCCCTGCTGTTGGGGGCAGGCGTAATGACGGCTGTTCCCCTGATGTGCTACGTGGCGGCTTCGCGCTTGACGGCATTGTCGGCGCTGGGACTGGTGTTTTATCTGGGCCCCAGTTGCCAGCTGTTGGTTGCTATCTGTATTTTTGGTGAACCGATGAATCCGGTACAGTTATTCAGCTTTGCGCTGGTGTGGTTGGGACTGGGCTTCGTTGCCGCGGATACTTTGCGTCGCTACCGAAGTATGAGAGCCTTACGGGATGAGTGAATATCCCTATCAACACCCTGGAGGCTGCGAATGCGGCGCCGTGCAATTTCTTTATCACTGTCAGCAGCCGCTGGCAGAGATCACCGCCAGGGTCTGCAAGTGCCTGTATTGCCAACCGCGAGCTGCCAGCTACCTGTCGGACACGATGTCTGCACTGCACGTGCAGGTGAAGGACCTGCGCTATCTATACGCGCATCGTTTTGGCACCAACACCGCGGATTTCATGTACTGTGCAGTCTGCAATATGCAGGTATTTGTCCGCAGTGAAGTTGAAGGGCGTGTTTATGCCCTGGTCAGCGCCCGGGCTCTGAAGGAGTTTGCTCAATTGCAGAACTTTGCAACCATGGATTTTGACGGGGAGAGCTTGCCTGAGCGGCTGAGCCGGCGCAGTCAGGGTTGGATCCCTGAATTGCAGATGCATTGCGATGCTGCAGGTTGATCCCCGGTTCAGTGACTTACTGGCTTGCATCTATGAGGGCCCGCCGAAGCCGGGCTGGCCCTACTGTTGGCCAACGGTTTGACGCTGGATGAGGCATGCTGAGCTGGGAGTCAGCGGCAACACCACGCGCACCCATTTGCGTTCGCTGTTCACGAAAACCGGAGTCAGCCGTCAATCGACGTTGGTGCGGTTGATACTGAAATCCGTGGCACCATTGGCCTAGTGTCGTGAGTCGGAGCACCATGATTTTGCGTTACCTCGTCAGTTTCAGTCTGCTGTGTCTGGCGGGCTGTGGATCACAGCAGTCCCCTGCACCCATGCACCCGGTAGAGCCGGGCAGAACCTTGGTCTACGAATGTGGTGATTATGAGTTCATCGCCCGTACCGGACCGGGTGAGATCGCCCTGTATTTGCCCGGTGAGTATTTGGTGCTCGGCCAGGTGCGCGCGGCTGCGGGAACGAAATACGCCGGTGATGGGGTGGTGTTCTGGAGCAAGGGCAATACCGCCACGCTGGATCTTGGCAGCCGTATGCTGGGCTCCTGTCGCTTGAATCCGGCCCGGGTACCCTGGGAGGAGGCGCGTCGTCGCGGCGTGCATTTCCGGGCGGTTGGACAGGAGCCGGGCTGGCATCTGGAAATTCAGCATGGTCGGAAGATGCTGTTTGTGAGCGGCTATGGCCATAACCGCGTTCTCCTGCCCACCCCGGAGCCAGAACTCGATGGGGGGCTGGCGACTTACCGGGCGTCTGCCGACAGTCATGACATGCAAGTTGACGTCACAGTTGAATACTGCCAGGACTCCATGTCTGGGGAAGTGTTCGAAAATTCAGTGCGGGTCACCCTGGATGGAGAGGTCTATCTGGGTTGTGGTCTGGTACTGGAAGCGGATTGGGAGTAGTGGATGCGGCAGCACATCCGATCAGACGGGCAGCTTTCAGCTGGAGCCGTCGGGTGCTACCCGGACCTTTTCCAGCGCTTCCCGTAGCCTGCCCTCAATCGGCGCTGGGCGTTCTGATTCCCGGTCGACAAATACGTGGGTGAAGGTGCCAAAGGCGCAGGC
>JAPUKZ010000482.1 GCA_027295405.1 Gammaproteobacteria bacterium | reverse complement strand
CAGGATACTCATCACCACGGCATAGCCGGCGGCCAGTAGCAGCAGGATGAAGATCCAGGCAGGCAATGATACCGATGAACTAAACACAGGGATTCCACGCTCTTTTTCGTATTCGCGATTGTAGTGCAATATCAACAGCATTAGGAAGCGGCAGCGCTTGCACTGGATTGTCGATTGTTTCATCCTGCGCTATCAACCGTAGAGCATTCCGCAATGTATAGTCCCCATTCCACCATGGCGCCCCAGATCACCGTGGCCCTGGTTTTGATTTTCGCCAGCAGCTTCAGCAGGAGCGAAAGCGGAGACCCGGGCACCCGCATCGATGCAGAGAATACGAAAAAAAACAACGAAATTGACTATCACTATGATGGCGTGGTGATATTCCTGCGCTGGTTGTTCTGAGGAGGAAACCATGCGTATTGTATTTCTTCTACTTATTGCTCTCACCCTGATTGGCTGCGGTGGTGGCGGCAGCGGTGGATTTACAGAACCGCCGCCAGAGCCGCCGGAGCCTCCACCGCCACTGAGCACTGGCCCGGCGAGTTGCATCAGCGGCAACGCCGGCGATTTTGCCTGCTCCGGCATCTCGCTCAGGAAACGGGTATCCCTGGAGGATATGGGTGGAACCCAGGGCAACGACCTCTGGGGCTGGTCTGACGTCCAAACCGGTAGAGAGTATGCCCTGATGGGCCTGACCAACGGCACAGCCTTCGTCGATATCTCCAGTCCGGAGGCGCCGATCTTTCTCGGACAATTGCCCACGCAAACCGTCGACGCCATCTGGCGCGACATCAAGGTCTACCAGGATCACGCCTACATCGTCGCGAATAGTGCAGGTGCGCACGGGATGCAAGTCTTTGATCTAACGCGATTGCGCGGTCAGACAGCAGCCCAGACCTTCACCGCGGATATTGTCTACGGCGATTTTGACAACGCACATAATCTGGCAATAAACGAAGATACGGGCTTTGCCTACGCCGTGGGAACGGATACCTGCGGCGGTGGTTTGCACATAATCGACATCGGGACACCGATCAACCCCTTGTTCGCCGGCTGTCATGCCACTGCTAATACACATGACACCCAGTGCGTCAGCTACCAGGGACCCGATACGGACCATGCCGGTAGCGAGATCTGTGTAAGTTCCAACCAGGATCGTGTCGAGATAGTTGATGTCACCGTCAAATCCGCTCCCCTGACTCTTTCTTTAATTACCTATCCCCAGATTGGCTTCGTCCACCAGGGTTGGTTGACAGAGGATCATCGATTCTTTTTGCTGGGCGATGAAGACGACGAGCTCAGCTTTGGCGTGCCCACACGAACCCATGTATTCGACGTATCGAACCTGGACGTCCCGGCGTATATATTCGCCTATGAGGCAGCGACAAACACGATAGATCACAACCTCTATGTACTCGGCAACCGCGTATTCGAGGCCAACTACGAGTCCGGGTTGCGGGTTCTGGAATTTGGCAACCTGGCCAACACGGAGATATCGGAGATCGCCTTTTTCGACACATTTCCTGATGGCGATAGCCTTAATTTTGCGGGAGCATGGAGCGTATACCCCTACCTGCCATCCGGGATAATTATTGTCAGTGACGACACTAACGGACTGTTCATTCTTTCGATGCCCTAGTTATGAAGGAATTTATAAGCCGGAGACATCCGCGATGAATCGCCGCCAGTTCCTGCAAGCATCAGTCGCAGCCTCAACCCTGCCATCGATGACTGCCTGCGGTGATGGTGTGACCATCACTATCGACACCAGGCTGCCGGTCGGGCCCTTCGGTGCAGACTCCACTGCCGAGGAGGTTACAGCAGGCCTCGACCTGAATGGCAAGACAGTGCTGATCACGGGTTGTAATTCTGGCGTTGGCTATGAAAGCATGCGCGTTCTGGCCTTGCGTGGCGCCCACGTCATCGGCACAGGGCGCACCCTGGAAAAAGCCCAAAAGGCCTGTGACAGTGTCGTTGGCCATACCACTCCGGTGGTGCTCGAGCTGTCTGATTTTCAATCCGCCGTGGATTGCGCCGCCAGTGTCGCCGCCATGGGCGTGTCGATTGACAGTTTGATACTCAATGCGGGAATTGGCAGCTTTGCAGAGTTTGAGCTCATCAATGGCATCGAACGTATATTCGTGATCAATTACCTGGGCCACGTGGTGCTGACACAGAAGCTGTTGCCCTTGCTGCGGGCGACCGGGGGTAGCAGGATTGTACACGTGGGCTCCCAGCAGGCTTATCGCGCCGCTCCGGAGGTGGGAATAGATTTCGACAACCTGCGCGGAGAAGGGGAATACAGCGGATCCCTGGCCTACGGCCGCTCCAAGTTGGCCAACGCCCTGTACTCGCTGAAGTTATCAGAGATGCTGGACCCGCTGCAGATCACCTCAAATGTAGTCCATCCCGGCTTCGTTAAAACCAATATTGGCCGCAGTGCCTCCGGTATTATCAAATGGCTGTACCAGGGCGCCCAGTCCATGATCGCCAAAACACCGGAACAGGGCGCTGCGACCCAGGTCTACGTGGCCACCGCCCCTGCCCTGGCGGGTGTCACCGGCGCTTACTTCGAAGACTGCAATCCCGTCACTATTGAGGGTGACAACCATGTTTTCGACAAGGAGTTAGCCGATCGGCTCTGGGATGAGACCCGCCGGATACTCGGCGACTATCTTGAATCCTGAATTGTACAGACGCAGGTTCTTGCAGTTGGCAACACTATCGGCGGCGGGCACGTTGTTGCCGTCCTGTGGCGGAAACGAACCCGGTGAACGCTATACCGATGCAGACATCGCCGGCCTCGCCCAACAATGGCGCGACGAGGCGAAACGATCCGGGCAGGGCCCTTTCGGCGAACTGCGCTTTCGCGGGTATCGAGGCCTGGCAGAGCTGCCCTGGTTCGAACTGGACGCCGACGGCGTGCTGCGCAACGTGGCTACCGATCTACCCCGGGCGATAGACATACATTGCCACTTCGGAATGTCCTTACTCCTGGCCCCCGAGGTCGACCTCCATCAACGCACTGATCGGGTGGAACACCTGCTTGATTGCGATGCCACCCATCCCGGCTGCGAGTTGAACCTGGATGTTTACATCAACCGAAACTTTGATGAACAGGCGCTCAGGGATCTATGGTGGGGTTCGGCGGCCCAGGGCTTGTGGGGAAGCGCTGCCGCCAACACCCAGACCATACCCAACCTGCTGCATGAAATGGACGCAGCGGGCGTGGGCAGCGCGTTCATTTTACCCATTGCCTTCGGACTACCGTTCGGCGATGACCTGACCGAGCGATGGATGGCGGCCATCGACAGCTCAGGCGAAAAAGATCGGCTGCTTTTGGGCTGCTCGGCGCATCCGCAAGACCCATCGGCTATCGAAAAGATGCGAGGCTACGCCGCCGCGGGTGCCCGTATTGTCAAGTTTCATCCCACCATGCAGCGCAGCTATCCCGATGCCGATGAAATGATGCAACTCTATGCCGAGTGTGAGCGCCTGGGCCTGATTGTTTTTTTCCATTGCGGCCGCGCAGGAATCGAACCCGAGTCCACTCACCGCTATGCGCTCCCGCGTCATTATGAAGCGGCTATCAAAACCTTTCCACGGCTGCAATTTGTACTTGGACATTCCGGTGCCCGCGACGTGGATGATGCACTGCCACTCGCCGAGCGCTACCACAATGTCTGGCTGGACACACACGGCCAGGGCGTCACCACCTTACAGCAGATGCTGAACCGCACCGGTGGCGAGCGCATGCTGTTTGGCAGCGATTGGCCCTTCTATCACCTTGCCGCCAGTCTCGCTAAACTGTTGATCATTACCGAGGGGCGTGCGGTTGATCGCCACGCACTTTTGCGCGGCAATGCTGAAAGACTGCTGGCCCTGTGACAAGACACTACAAAGAGACCTGGTCATGAAACTGCTACTAAAAATTCTCGGAATTATCCTGTTGGGCTTCTTCGCCTTGGTGCTGGTCTTTGATATCTGGGGAGCGATGACCCTGGGCAAGATCACACCGGCGATTGATGCCCACCGCGATGCCAATGCCAACAAGGTGGTTATGGTGCTCGGCGCCACCGGCTCCGTGGGCGATGGCCTGCTCAAGGCGGCGATGGAAGATTCCGGGG
>JAPUKZ010000481.1 GCA_027295405.1 Gammaproteobacteria bacterium | reverse complement strand
AGGGATCACGTCTGGGTCGCCCGAACCTGCCGAGATTTCGGACCAACCACTGCGCGCTGGAGGGGGTAAGTATAGTTACTCTGGCACATCGCAGATAGAACCAGTTGCAGGGTTTCTCTTGTTCCAGCCAGTGTCGTTTTTTAGGTCGTTGTTATCCAGGCTTTTCAAGGCTGGCAACGGATTGGACTGATAATTGAATTCGTTCTCGTAGTCATCCTCGATCAGCAGCGGGTGATCGTTGTCCATGCGGTCTACCGACCAGCCGCGGATGGCCTGGACGCTCACTGAATCACGACAGCACTCACGCCAGTTAGCCAAAGGAAATAAGTCATCGCTAATCTGCCCGTAAACAAAGGGGTAGGGGTATTTTTGCCAGTCGCGGGGCTTGTTGATATTTCTCTGCTGCGACGGGCGAAATTTCAGCCGCTGCTGCCAGTCCGGCGAACACTCCCCGGCATCCTCTGCCTGATTGTGGACCGGTGCGACCGAACCAACCAGAATATCCGGGTTAACAAAATAACCGCTGCGCTGCCTGGAAAGCAGGTATCCATCGCGGAGCAAGTGCTCATAGGCCAGAATAACGGTATTACGACCCACATTGAGCTGACTAGACAAACTGCGACTGGATGGCAGCGGTTTGTCCAGGGGAATATGGCCATTGACGATTGCCGCGGCTATCTGTTCCCGGATCTGCTTCTGCAGGCTGTGTTCACTGTCTGGATCAACATGAAACAATTGATTATGTAGCATGGCAATACTTTCAGAAACGGGGGTATTGTCGCCAATATAGTCAGTTTATCGCAGTTGTCACCGTTGGGGTACCTCTGATCAATCGCTGTTTATTCATCGCGAACAGGCTCGCCAGCACGGGAAAAGTTTCGGTCATAACGGTGCAATTCCCGTCGCACGACTGGCGCCAACATATACAAACCAATAATATTGGGAACGCAAATGAGGAACACCATTGCATCGGAGAATTCCAGCACCGCCCCCAGTTGAATACTGCATCCCAGGGCCACGAACAGGCAAAAAACCAGCTTGAAACCGGCACTCGCCCAGTGACCTTCGCCCACTAAGTAGGTCCAGCCCTTCAATCCATAGTAGGCCCAGGCGATCATCGTGGAGAAAGCAAACAGCATACCGGCGACAGCAATCAAATAGGGCGACCAGGAAATATTGCGTTCGAAGGCTGCTGAGGTCATCTCGATGCCATCCAGTCCTTCGTTGAAACCGGGGTCGTAGTAGAACGTTGTGACGATGACCAGGGCAGTCATCGTGCAGATCACAACCGTATCGATGAATGGCTCGAGTAGGGAAACATATCCTTCGGTAACAGGCTGCTCCGTACGGACAGCAGCATGGGCGATAGGCGCCGACCCGATGCCGGCTTCATTGGAAAACATGGCGCGCTGAAAACCGACAATCATGACGCCAATGGCACCACCACTCATTCCCTGGGCACTGAACGCCCCGGACACAATGGCATCAATGGCAAAGGGAATGGCCTCATAGTTCATGCCAATGATGATGATGGCGCTGGTGCAGTAAAACAGCGCCATGAAGGGCACAACCTTGCTGGTAACACGGGCGATGCTTTTGATACCGCCTAGTATCACGGCGCCGACCAGAATTCCCAGAACGGTGCCAAACAACCAGCCCTTGTCCGCAAACCAGCTGCCGTCGGCGCCGCCTGTGACGCTGACAAACTGCTTGAAGGCCTGGTTGGACTGGAACATATTGCCAATACCCAAACAGCCGATAACGATGCCCAGAGCGTAGAAGCGACCGATAATCTTCCCGAATTTCTTCATTCCCCTGGCAGCAAAACCGTGTTCCAGGTAGTACATCGGCCCCCCGGAAACCGAACCGTCTTCATTTTCGCGACGATACATGGTCCCCAGCGTACATTCGATAAACTTGGTCGACATCCCGAGCAGGCCGGCGATGATCATCCAGAGGGTTGCACCCGGACCACCAACTGAAATTGCCACAGCGACGCCGCCGATGTTACCGATGCCCACGGTTCCTGAAACCGCCGTTGCCAGCGCTTGAAAATGGGTCACCTCACCCGGGTCACTGGGGTTGGCATAATCACCCCGGACCAGTCTTAGCGCGTGCGTAAAGCCTCGTATGTTGACAAACTTGAAATAGAGGGTGAAATAGACGGCGGCACAGATCAGCCAAACCACTACCAGAGGGACATCGGCGCCGAGCAGCGGAACGGAAAAGAAAACCATACTGGAAAAGACAGTGGTAATCGGCTGCACCGAGTTATTAATAAACTCGTCAATGCCCTGGCTAGCATATGCCCCCGAAGTAACCAGGTTGAGTAGTAAAAACGTAGTGGCCGAGATTCCCCGTTCAGTCACAGCTTTACCTCTTTATTCTGATTCGGTGGCATTCAAAGGGATACGAGAACGGCTTCTGAATAGTTTGCGCCTACATCAGAACCCAGCCAGCGACCAACAGACCGAGAAAACAGCTTTCTGCCAGCACCAGGGCCATTGGCCGCCAACCAATGGATATTAATCCTTTAAATGAAGTTTTTATACCTAGGGCAACAATAGCCAGGACAAAACGGGCGCCCACCACATGAGACACATCATGAATCGAGCCGCCGATAAATATCCCTGCTTCTAGACTGTCCAGCTGCAATCTGTCGGAAATCACCGGATAAGACACCATTGCGACGGCGCCAAACATCGCCACCATTACCACCGTCAATAGCGTGTATTGCTCCACATCGCGGGTTTTTGGCATCACTGATGAAAGAGTCATGGCCGCGGATATACCGCAGATAGCCACCGCTCCTCCCGACAACAGGCCAAAGCGGTGATCAAGCCCGAGCAATCTAGCCATAACCGCAACTCAGAGGTCACGAATGCCTACAGGGGATTGGCTGTCAACGCACAATCGATTGCATCCACTATGTCATCAATATCCCGCCGACCGGCGATCAGGGCGGGGCTGAGACA
The DNA here is from genome assembly GCA_027295405.1 of Gammaproteobacteria bacterium. GTDB lineage: Bacteria > Pseudomonadota > Gammaproteobacteria > Pseudomonadales > Halieaceae > JAPUKZ01. Next base: position 9,460 of record JAPUKZ010000481.1, on the reverse strand, counting down.
CAGGGTGTTGTTGAATTCGCGAAAACTGCGGTTGGTACGCCCGATCATGACGCCCTGCGACAGGCAAGGGCCGACAATCTTTATCGCGTAGCTCTCTTCGGCCGGGTGCTTGCTCTGCCTGTCCGCAACGAGTTCCAATCCGGCAAATAGTCCCTTACCGCGCACATCACCGATCATGGAATGCTGCTCTTTCAATTCTAGCAAGCGGTCCATCAGGTGATCGCCCATGCGGACCACATTATCGAGCAATCCTTCCTCCTCGATGATGCAAATAGTCTCAAGACCGGCCACCGGCCCCGAAGTGCAGCCAGCAAAGGTACTGACGTCCCGGAAGTAACGCATACGCTCTGCCGGATCAGCCTTGAACTGCTGGAAGATAGCGTCGGTGGTTACGGTGCAGGAAATTGCCGCATACCCACTCGCCACTCCCTTGGCCATCGTCACCATATCCGGCTGTACACCAAAATGCTGGTAGCCAAACCATTTCCCGGTGCGCCCCAGGCCGCAGACCACCTCATCCAGATGCAACAGCACTTCGTACTTCCTACATATTTCCTGAATGATCGGAAAATATTCAGGGACCGGTTCAATAACACCACCCCCGGCGGTTATTGGTTCCAGCACCACCGCACCCACACTTTCCGGCCCTTCGCGCAAAATTGCTGTTTCCAGGTCACGGGCACACTCGATATTGCAGTCGCCGTATTCCTTGCCAAAGGGGCAGCGATAACAGCAGCAGTGGGAAAACTCAGAAAAACCGGGCACAAACGGGCCGTATTGGTTTTTCCGTTCGAACTGACCGGTGGAACTGAGTGCGGCGATCGTGGTGCCGTGGTAATCGCGATCCCGGAAAATGATTTTGTGTTTACTGCCATCGCCATTGATGTGAGCCAACTGGCGAACCATTTTGTAAGCCTTTTCATTGGCTTCCGAACCGGAGCTGGACAAGTAAACCCGGCCCAGGCCCGGCATCTTTTCCAGCAACTTCTCCGCAAACAACGCACCGGGTACACTGCCGGCGGTGTTTGAGAAGTAACACATTTCAACCAGCTGTTCGCGTACCGCATCCGCGATCCGCTCCCGCCCATAACCCACATTAACGGTCCACAGACCGCCTGAAGTTGCATCCAGATACTCATTTCCCCTGGCATCGGTAACACGCATGCCTTTTCCCGCAACAATCACCAGGGGATCTGCTTCTTCAAGCGGTTTATGCTGTGTCAAGTGATGCCAAACACTGTTTCGGTCGGTGTTGACGATGTCCGCTTCTTTCGTATGATTTGTCATGTTGTTCGCTGCCTCTCCAGAGAAAACAATACTGTCCATTCCCCTGATAGAGGCACGGCCCGGATTCTCCAAACATCATTAGATGAACAGCATAGCTATACTTCTCACACACAAGTAGAACCAGTTGCATCTGATCTATGCTACCAACGCCACACCGGCCTCGAAAACGCAAGGGTTCATGCTTGCGCGAGTGAGCCGCGCGTCTCCCCCTTGACTAATTTACATAGTTTATGGACTATATTTCACATGAGTGCTCCTTCGAAATGGCCCCTGGCGGCTTCTGGTGTGCGCTTTCTCACGCCCTCGTTCATGGTGGAAAAACTCGCCAGGCACCCTTTAACCAAGGACTGTTACCCCACTGCCATGGGGTACTATCCGGAGGCGACCGAGCACCGTATGCGGCGTGATCGGCACGATGACAACCTGTTGATTTATTGCGTTTCCGGGCACGGCAAACTGGACACGCTTGATTGGCGGGGTTCAATACAGCCCGGCCAGGTTTTGCTGCTGCCTCAGGGTCTCAGCCATCAGTACCAGGCCGACGCCGACGATCCCTGGACTGTTTACTGGGTGCATTTTCAGGGCGCCAGCACCCGTATCTTCATCCAGTACCTGGGCTACCGGGAGGGCACACCGGTACTGGAGGCAGGTATCTCTCCCAGCCTGATAGCCAGTTTTACCAGCTTGATGGGGGTGCGCCGCACCGGCTATAGTGACCGCGCCTTTATCAATGCCGCCAACCAGCTTCGGTATCTGCTCAGCCAGATGGCCCTGGAGATTCGCGCCACCCAGGCCCACGTGCAGCACAATTTCAATCTGGATCAGCTGCGGGCCTATATGCTCGAGCACATCGACCAGTCGGTAAGTCTGGATACCCTGGCGGCGCTAGCCAATATGTCCAAGTACCACTTCTCAAGCAAGTACAAAAAACTCACCGGCTACTCGCCGATCAAGCATTTTCTCAACATGAAGATGGAACATGCCTGTCTTTTACTGGATTCCAGCGAATTGAGCATCAAGGCCATCGCCGCCGAGCTCGGCTACGAGGATCAGCTCTACTTTTCCAGACTGTTCAGTAAGACTATTGGGCAATCGCCGCGGGCTTATCGTGCTTCGATCCGCCGCTAACGGCGGATCGAAGCGGTTCGCGAAGGTGGTGCGCCGAGATCTGTGGGTAAGTTGCTTGCTACTTATACCCGAAGAGAGGGGCAGGCTCTCCACAGATATCAAGTCTCCTCTGACCGCCTCTGCTAATATGCTGCATCATGACAACTCCAAAAAATCCAACCCAAACGCAACTGGAGGAACTAAACCGCGCCATCGCCCTGCATTTGCGGAACGATCTGCCCGCCGCAGAAGCCGCCTACCGCGCGTTGATCGCCCAGCAGCCAAGAGTCCCGGATGCCTACTCCAACCTGGCCCGCATCTGCAGCGCGAGCGGGCGCAGTCCGGAAGCCATCGCCCTGTGCGGGAAAGCCTTGTTGCTCGACCCCCACCACCTGGAATCTTTGGTTCTGCTGGGCCTGGCGCTGAGAGACCGCGGGGAACTGGAAAAAGCCGGACTTTGCTACCGGGCCGCTCTCGACATCAAGGCCGACATTCCCGAGGTACTCTACAACCTGGGCAATCTGCTGCAGGAAAAGGGTGAGGTGGTGGAAGCGGGACAGTGTTACCGGCAGGCCCTGTCTGTGCAGCCGCACTTTCCCCTGGCCCACTACAACCTCGGAAATAGTTGCCGCGACCAGGGCCGACTGGAGGACGCTATCACGCACTACCGGGAATCGATCGCCCAGGATCCCTCCGCTCCGCTTGCCCACAACAATCTCGGCAACGCGCTGATGCACCAGGACCGCCTGGAACCGGCGATCGCCAGCTACCAGCAGGCACTGAAGTTACAGCCGGATTATCCCGATGCCATGTACAACCTGGGCAACGCCCTGTACCTGATGGGCGAACTGGAGCAGGCGCAGCCCTGGTTCGCGCGTGCAGGCATCAAGGACTGGCGCGCCCGCTGCCTGTACTGTTATTACAAAACGGAACAGTACGACGCCTTTGCCCGGGAATTGCAGGCCAGCCTGGCGCAGGAACACACCTCGCCCCAGATTGCCGCGTTATCGGCTCACTACGCCATAAACTGTGGCAAGGCGGACGAGTACAATTTCTGTCCACAGCCACTGAGCCATGTCTACCATCGCCGCTTGCAAGAACTGTCTGCTACTCATTCCCCGCTGCGCCTGGCGCTACTGGCAACCATTGCAGAGGTGGATATGAGTCAGCGCCACCAGGGTCGCCTGCACCAAGGCGTACAATCCGCCGGCAATCTGTTCCTGCGGGACGAAGCGCCCTTGCAGGAACTGGCGGGAGTGATTCGCGAACATTTCGTCGCCTATCAGGAACACTTTCGCGACAGCTGTTGCACTCTCGTTCAACAATTTCCCGTACCCACAGAATTCGAGAGCGCCTGGTACATCAGGATGCAGCAAGGAGGCCACCTGGATGCACATATTCACGAGACCGGTTGGCTCAGCGGAGTGGTCTACCTGGCACTGCCCGCCACCGGGGACAGCGGCAATGAGGGCGCTCTGGAGCTGGGCTTGCACGGGGACGGCTACCCGATCTTGCAGGCCGGGTTTCCAAGCACCATCGTACCCGTGTCGGTAGGTGACATTGTGCTATTCCCTTCTTCCCTGTTTCATCGCACTATTCCCTTCTGCTCCGCAGAGGAGCGGATCTGTATTGCGTTTGACCTCAAGCCCAAGCCAGGCAGGAGCAAATAATGAAAACCCGTCGCGACTTCCTATCCGCAAGTTCTGTTGCCATCACCGGGCTGGCGTTGACCTCGGGTCTCTACTCCGGAGCCACTGCTGCTGCGCCTGCAGTCAACCGGAGAATTGTTCTGGCCTCGCATCCACAAGGTACTCCGACAGCCGCCAACTTCCGTCTCGAGCAATTTGCCGTACCCGCCCTGAAACCGGGCGAGGTATTGCTGCACACCCAGTACCTGTCACTGGACCCCTACATGCGTTCGCGTATGAACGCAGCGGATGGCTACGCCGCCAGTGTCAAGCTGGGCCAGGTCATGGTGGGAGGAACGGTTGCCCGGGTTGAACAGTCCCGCAACCCAGGGTTTCAGGTGGGCGATATGGTTTTGGCCTATTCCGGCTGGCAGGAATACGAGGTCAGCGATGGTCGCGGTGTCAGCAAACTGGATCCGCGTATCGACCCGCCCTCCTACGCGCTGGGTGTACTGGGCATGCCGGGGCTGACAGCCTACGTGGGCCTGCTGGACCTGGGCGAGCCAAAGCCGGGGGAGACCCTGGTGTTGGCCGCCTCGACCGGAGCCGTGGGTTCGGTCGTCGGGCAGATCGGAAAGATAAAAGGCTGTCGCGTGGTCGGCATCGCCGGCGCGCCGGAGAAGTGTCGCTACGCGGTGGAAAAGCTGGGTTATGACGCCTGTATCAGCCACTACGATGCCGACATGGCGCAACAGCTGGCCGAGGCCTGCCCCGACGGCATCGATGTTTACTTCGAAAATGTGGGCGGCAGTTCCTGGGAAGCAGTCATGCCACTGCTCAACAATTTTGCCCGGGTTCCAGTGTGCGGCCTGATCGCTCACTACAACCAGAAGACGCTGCCGCCCGGTCCCGATCGCATGTCACTGCTGCAATCACTGATCCTGACCCGGCGCATTAAAATGCAGGGTTTCATCATCAGTGATTACACCCACCGTGCACCCGACTTTATTCGCGATGTGTCACAGTGGCTGGCCGAGGGCAAGCTCACCTACAAAGAGCATGTGGTGGAAGGGCTGGAGAATGCGCCGGAAGCCTTCCTCGGCCTGTTCAAGGGCGCCAACTTCGGCAAACTTGTGGTGAAGGTTTAGCCGAGGCGGGAACAATCCCTGCCGGCACTGCCTGCAGTTAGTGGTGGAGGGGGAAGACTTGCTGGTTTTGTCCTACCGGCCCTTCGACACCCCCCAACCCTATGCGGAGACCGGACCAAATTTTTTGCACAAGGAATCCTGCCAGCGCTATCAGAGTAGCGCGCTGCCAGACTGTTTCCAGTGTCGCGTCGAACGCGGCTGAGTACCCGGGGACAGACTTAAGTCTGTCCCCAGAAAACCGTGCTACGTTCCCTGTTTATGGAAAAACTGTGCTACGTCTCCTATTTTTTCCTGTCCCATGTCAAGTGCGAGGTCCGCTATTGTTGGAGTTTCTGGCCGCGGTGAGCTTGCTGGATGACGTAGGAGCGCACCGTCTCGCTTTGCTCTTTGCTCAGCCACTGCCCAAACGCGGCCATGCCGTTGACGCGCAGCGCTCCTTCACGCACCACCGCATTCCAGCCGGCAGCATCGTGCAGGTAGGCGGAACCGCGTAAATCCGGAATCAACAGGCCGGACACCGCGTTGAGACCGTGACAACCCATACAAATGTCCTGGTACAGGGCGTAGCCGATGCGAATGGTCGTCGCATCGCCGGTCGGCGGCGGCGGGTTGAAGACAACTCGCGGCTTCCAGTCAACGTTCGGCAACTGGCCGCTGGCACCCAGCTTGAAGGTCAGCACCCGGCTCACATTCGGCAGGCTTTCCGCCTGCACAAATTCACCAAACACCAGCGCATAGGCGCCACCCCAGCCGACGTTGATCGAGACGTATTGCTCGCCATCGATGGCGTAGGTCATCGCTGGCGCGACCACACCGGTCCGGGTGGGGAAGTCCCACAATTGCTTGCCCTCGTCGGCGCTGAATATCACGAAATTGCCGTCCGCGGTGCCCTGGAAAACCAGGTTACCCGCGGTGGTCAGAGTGCCACCATTCCAGGGGCCCTTGTGTTCCACCCGCCAGACTTCGCGCTGGGTGCGGGGGTCCCAGGCCAGCAACCTGCCCTGCATCAGTGGTCGCATGGCCTCACGTTCAGACTGAGCATCCGGCAAGCTGCCAATGATGCCGTCGGTGCCGACATTGGACACGCCCGGTCGGTATAGAAAATGCTCGGGCTGAGCGTAGTTGGCGGGAAAGTCCAGCACCGGGATGTACACCAGCCCGGTGTCCGGGTTGTAGGACATGGGATGCCAGTTGTGGCCGCCCAGGTAGGAGGGCGTTACCAGAAATTCCTTTTCCTCATAGCGAGCCCCCGGCACTTCCACCGGCCTGCCCGTGTCCATATCCACATGGGTAGCCCAGGTGATGTCGATGTAGTTATTGGCGCTGAGCAATTCGCCGCTAACACGATCAATCACATAAAAGAAACCGTTTTTAGGGGCCTGCATGAGTACTTTGCGGGTCTTACCCTCCCATTCGATATCAGCAAGAATAATGTGCTGGGTGGCGGTGTAGTCCCAGGATTCTCCGGGGGTGGTCTGGTAGTGCCATACATACTCCCCGGTATCCGGGCGCAGGGCCACGATTGAGGACAGGAACAGATTGTCGCCACCGCCCGGGGAGCGGATTTCCCGGTTCCAGGGCGTGCCATTGCCGACACCAATATAAAGCAGCTCCAACTCGGGATCGTAGGCCATGGCGTCCCAGACCGTGCCACCTCCACCGCCGAGCTTCCACCACTCGCCCTTCCAGGTTGCCGCCGCCATTTCCATGGCTTTGTTTTCAAATCCCAGCGCCGGGTCGCCGGGCACCGTGTAGAAACGCCACACCAGTTGGCCGCTATTGACGTCGTAGGCCGCGATGAAACCGCGCACGCCATACTCCGCACCGCCGTTGCCGATCAGCACCTTGCCATCAATCACCCGTGGTGCCCCGGTGATGGTATACGGCAGTTCCGGGTCTACAGTCGCCACCGACCAGTTGACCGCACCGGTTGCCGCATTCAGCGCAACCAGGCGCCCGTCCAGTACACCCACGAAAACCTGCCCCCGCCATACCGCGACACCGCGGTTGACAGCGTCACAGCAGGCGTGCCGGGTTTTGTCCTTGGCTACTTTGGGATCATAGGTCCACAGTAAGTTACCCGTTCGCGCATTCAGTGCATGCACAATGCTCCAGGACGAGGTGGTGTACATCACCCCGTCCACCACAATCGAGGTGGCTTCCACGCCGCGTTCGGTCTTCAGGTCGAAAGACCAGGCCAAACCCAGATCAGTTACGGTTTCCTCATTGATTTGATCCAGAGTGCTGTATCGCTGCTCACTGTAGGTGCGCCCATAGGACATCCAGTTGTCGGTGTCGGTCTCGGCCGCACGCAAGCGTTGCCGGTCCACAGCCGCCACCGCGGCCGGTTCGGCATCCGGTGCTACGGTTGCCGATGGCTCGCAAGCCGGTAGCCACAGAACCAGCACAAGAATCAGTAGAGGATGAGCTGAACGGCTTTTCATTATTATTTCTCCCGTTTGTGTGCGGAAACCCGAACCCCGCCTCGACTGTGCAAGGCAGCATACTACGACCCCCGGTGACTGGCGAATCGCGACCATAGCCCATCGACTAGCGAATGATATCCGTCTCCGGCGGCAGATGCAGACGTATCGCCTGGCTTAATACTTCAAAATGGAAACTCGTGGACTCCATCGGCTCACCATCCAGATTGATCTGCAGGGGCGTCTCGGAGCGTACCGTGAACTCGTGGGCCTGCGCTCGCACCATATGGGCTTCGACCACCTCCGAGCCAAAGCCGAAGTCCAGCAGGTTAACCAGTACGTTCGGAATGTCAGCATAGGTGATCTCCGGAAGGATGCTGAGCTCAAACTTGCCGTTGTTGATAATCGCATGTTCACACATGGGCACGCCGCCACCAGCAAAACGCCCGTTGCCCACCGCCAGCGCCAGAAATCCACCGCTCCAGGAAAAGTCCGGCCCTTCGATGCTGGCCTGGCGCGCAGAAATGCTGGAGGGCTGACTGAGACCGGTGAGCAAGTAGGCAGCCCTACCCAACACCTTTTTCAGTTCGCTGGGGGTATTCACCGTGATGTCAGTTCCAAAACCACCGGTGGCCACATTGAGAAAATAGCGATTATTGACCAGGCCCACATCCACCGGCACCGCGCGTTCATTGACAGCGAGCTCCAGTGCCGCCAGCGGCTGATCGGCGGGAATGGAACAGGCCCGGGCAAAATCATTGGCCGTTCCCATGGGCAGAATCGCCAGGCTCGGCAGGTAGTCCTCGCCACTGCCCAGCAACCCCGACACTACCGCATTAACCGTACCATCGCCGCCCGCTGCAACCACCGTTTTGAACCGGTAGTCTCGCGCCGCGTCCTCGGAAAAATGTTCCACGTCTCCCGGCTCCCAGGTTACCCGAACCTCGATATCGTGCCCCTGTTCCCGCAGCCGCTCCACCGCCACCCGTACCCCATGTCGCATCGCGGCCTTGGCATGCAGGATCAGCCGCAAGCGGTCACCGCGCTGGGCAGGACTGGGCAGTGGTAGTTTGCGCCAGGGCCATTTCAAAGCCACGAGCTGGCCGTCTCAATGGAATTCGGATCGGACAAGTGCTTGACGATCAGGCGCCGCATCCACTGATGGGCGGGGCTGTTGGAGGTACGCGTGTGCCGCAACAGGGCCATCCGGGTTTGATCCGCTCGACCATAAGCGTCAAACATCTGGGTCAAATCAATAGGCACCTCCTTACCCAGCAGATGCGTGCCAAAAACATCGTTGCGGGCCAGGCCGGCATTGGCAATCAGCAGACAGTCGGTGCGCGCCAGCACTCCTACCGCCGGCGCGAACTGGGTAGTTTCCAGCACGACCCGTCGGTACATTTCCCGCTGCCCCAGAATCTCGTCAACCTTGCTGGAGTTTTCACGGGCCAGCCCGGGCAAATACAGTCGAACATGGGGGTAGTGAAGAAGGTCCTGGAGATTGAGTTTTTTACCAGCCAGCGGATGCTGTGGACGCATATAACACAGCGGTTTGATGGTTTTTATCGGCTCGGCGTGAATCTCGCTGTCGGTGTTTGCCACCACGTAGGCCACGAAATCCACATCACCGCGTTTTAGCTGATCCTGAAATTCCGGCATCACATCGGATGTTTGCACGTCCACCCCGGGTGCCGATTTCACCACCTCTTCCATCAAGCCCGGCAGCAGCACCTCTGCAAACAGGGGCGATATGGCGATACGGAACGCCCCCTCATAAGTGGCGGGGTCAAACTCCTCATCTTCCAGTAATTTGTCCAGGCTGAGCAGCGCTGTGGGTAATCCTGCCCCCAGGGCTTCTGCTTTTGGG
>JAPUKZ010000480.1 GCA_027295405.1 Gammaproteobacteria bacterium | reverse complement strand
TTTCACCGAAATGACCGGCATCGAGATCGAATACGCCAATGTGCCCTGGGGGGATTTCCAGGCGCGCATCCTGACCGAATCCATCGCGGGGGGTCCCGGTGCCTTCGATATCGTCGTCTGGCCCGATGCCTGGGGACCAGGATTCCAGCAATTCCTGCTGCCCTTGGAACCCCTGATCGCGCGGGACGGTATTGATTACCTCGACGACTATCCGCCCGCGTTCCTCCAGGGCGGCACCTTCAACAACCATATCTACGGCCTGCCCGTTCGCACCCACGCCTTCGTCACGCACTACCGTCAAGACGTGTTTGACGATCTGGGCCTGGCACCCCCTGCCACCTGGGCAGATGTCCTTGCAGCTGGCCGAACGATTCAAGAAAATACCGATCTGGCCGGGATGGCCAACTACTATGGCGTTGGTTCGGCGCAAAGCCTGTTCACCTGGGCGTTGATGCTTTGGGGTGAGGATGGTGACATCTTTGACGAGAACTTCCGGCCCATTTTCAACAACGCGGCGGGCGTCTCTGCTACGGAAAGATACATGACCCTGCGTGACATCGGGCAAGAGTCGCAATTTGTCGATACTGAAACGGAAGCCCGTACCAGCGTTTTGATCGGTGATTCAGCCATGATCGTCGGTTGGTGGTGGTTCTCGGGAATCTTCGTCGACCCGGAAACTGCCGCGCCTGAAGTGGTCGAAAACATGGCCGTTGCGTCGCTGCCGGCTGTTGCGGGGAGTGATCCCACCGGTTTTGCTTTATCTATTCCCGTTGGCATATCCTCCTTCTCGGAAAACCAGGATGCCGGCTGGGAATTCATAAAGTGGCTGAGCCACCCTGATAATGACAAGGCAGTCGTGCTCGACAAGAGCGACCCGGATATATCAACCGTGGTTGCCTCTCACCTATCCACGTTGGCCGATCCTGAGGTTAATGCGGCCAACGACGGTTTGCATGAAGCGGCTTTGCCTGGCCTGTTGAATTCTCGATTGTTACCGCTCATCCCTGAGTGGGCTGAGGTGGCTTCCATCCTGGAAACGGCAATTAACGACATTGCCTTAGGGGCCGATATTCCGTCCTCGCTGGATGAAGCTGCGGCGGAAGTGGAAGCTGTAATGGAACGTGCCAACTACTACAAGGATCAGTAGCCGGTAAGGGGCAATCAGGTACCCGATCGAACTGCTTTCAACTGATTGCCCAAATGCTTTTTGGTTGAGATGCGACGCACCTCCGGTCAGCGGGAATTAACACGTTTGCATGCTGAATCTCTGCTGATCACAAATGGAAAGTGCGTCGCATCTGGCCTCTTCAACGCAATTTAGTATTTACGGATTGAGCAATATCGGGTTCTCAGCGAAATAGGACCCTAAGATTATCCGGTAAACCCTGTCAAAGTGCTGATTTTCGGCCATCGAGGTTCCATTCCGAGCCGAGATCCTTGCGAAACTCCGATGGGGTCTCGTGTACCCGATCTATATCTTAGTGTCATCGATTGAATACGGATTGCAGATTACAGGCTATCTGGAGCTGACGATGCGGCGCGGCAAATACTCCAAATACATTCTGCTAGGGCCATCGATTCTTATTCTTATGGCCACTGCGCTTTACCCTATGATTTTCGCTTTTATTATCAGCTTCAGGGATTGGCGCCTGGCGTATTCCTTAACGCCGGGCGAATTTGTGGGTCTGGACAACTACATTCGCGCGTTCACCGATAAGGGGTTTCTCAACAGCTTTCTAATAACGATAGAATTTGTTTTGATTTCGGTTCCTCTGTCAATGGCGCTAGGTCTGGCTATAGCGTTGCTATTGCAAAGGCGTACCCGACTCAGCACGTTTACCAAGACGCTATTGATCCTGCCGTTTGCCGTGGCCCCGGCCCTAAAAGGGTACTCCTGGCGCTTCATGCTCAATCCGAGCTTTGGCATTTTTGACGCCATGATTGATGGGCTGATCCCTCCGGCAGCCAGATAATACTGGCTGCAAGAACGGTTCTGGGCGTTGTTCATGCTCGCAGTTACGGAAATTTGGGGGTGGGCGCCGCTCATCGCCCTCATTTTCTTGGGCGCGCTCGCTACCATTAACTTGGAGATTTTGGAGGCGGCCAAAGTAGATGGGGCAACAGAATGGCAGACATTCTGGCGGGTGACATTACCCATACTTTCTCCGGTGTTACTCCTCATCACCCTCTTGCGCATCATCTTCTCGCTGCGCGTGATTGACCAGGTGTTCACGATGACGGGTGGCGGCCCGGGTGATGCTACCGAAACACTCAACTTTTTTGTGTATAAAACAGGCTTCCAGTTCTTTGATATCGGTTATGCCTCGGCGTTGGCTTACATTTTAATGGCGCTGCTGTATGCGGTGGCCTACCTATACGTAAAGGCCTTGATGCGAAGAGTCTAAACAATGGCTACGTATAAGCTAAGGCGAAGTTTCACGGAGCTGCTGCGGGTTGTTGGTGTGTTGCTAACGTTGTTCTTCGTCATTTTTCCCATACTCTGGCTGGCCTTGACCTCTCTAAAATTCCCGCGAGATGCTTTTTCGACAAGGATTTTCTTTGAGCCGACG
>JAPUKZ010000048.1 GCA_027295405.1 Gammaproteobacteria bacterium | reverse complement strand
CCAGGGTCTTAATTTTGTGGGCTTTGTCGAGGCTGACGACCTGTTTGAAAACCTGGCGGATGTCATTGTTTGCTACGGCTTGCTGGGCAACGTCGCACTAAAAAGCATGGAGGGTACGGCCAGGTTATTGGCGTCACGTTTGCACGCGAGCCACGATCGAACCCCCTATCGACGAATTTTGGCTATGCTGTCTAGAACAGTCCTGCAAGAACTGCGCGACACGATGAACCCCGAATTACACAACGGCGCGTACCTGTTCGGTTTGCAGGGCGTGGTGGTGAAAAGCCATGGCGCCTCCAGCCAACACAGGTTCAGCGCTGCGCTGCAGCAGGCAGCGCGTTACGTACAACACAAAATGGTGCCGCAAATGGCGCACTATTTAGATAATCAGTAGTGAGGACACATGAGTAATCAAGGCATTGCCTTCATCTTTCCCGGGCAGGGTTCCCAGCAAGTGGGCATGCTGGCAGAGGCAGCGGTAAGCCACCCCTCGGTAGGCCAGACTTTCGCCGAGGCATCTGAGGCCCTGGGTTACGATATGTGGGACCTGGTGCAAAACGGGGAGCAGGAGCAACTTAATCTCACGGAAACAACACAGCCCGTTCTGCTCACCTCCAGTGTGGCTTTATGGCGTTCCTGGCGTGCCGCTGGTGGCGCACAGCCGACGCTGATGGCCGGGCACAGCCTGGGTGAATTTTCCGCCCTGGTGTGTGCCGGGGCGCTCAATTTTGCCGACGCCGTGCGTCTGGTTCGCCAGCGCGGCGCCTTTATGCAAACGGCAGTGCCGGTAGGCGAGGGCGCAATGGCGGCGATAATCGGGCTGGATGACGGTGACATTAATTCTGCCTGCGCGCAGGCGGCCAGTGCAACGGGGGGGGTGGTGACCGCGGTGAACTTTAACTCACCGGGGCAGGTGGTTATCGCTGGCAAAACCGAGGCGGTCGAGCAAGCCATCGCGAATTGCAAGCAGGCCGGTGCCAAGCGGGCCCTGCCACTCCCTGTCAGCGCCCCTTTCCACACCGAGCTGATGCGCCCTGCCGGCGAGCAACTGGCCCAGGTTATTGCCGACATACCTGTGTCCGCACCTGATATACCCGTGGTACACAATGTGCACGCGCAAACCGAGAGCGATCCCAGGCTCATCCGGGATTTGCTGGTGCAGCAAATCTACAGCCCGGTGCAGTGGACCTCTTGCGTCCAGACCCTGGTCGCCGACGGAATTGCACGATTGGTCGAATGTGGTCCGGGCAAGGTCCTCAGCGGACTCAATCGGCGTATCGACAAGAGCCTGCAAAGCTACAACATCGAGCAGCCGGATGCATTGGCCGCGGCGCTGACAGAACTTGGCCAGGGAGTGTAATCAAGATGACAGAAACTTCGGAAAAAGTGGCGCTTGTCACTGGTGCCAGCCGGGGGATCGGCAAGGCTATCGCTGAGCAATTGACGCAGGACGGCCTGCTGGTGGTCGGCACTGCCACCAGCGAAGCTGGAGCCGAGGGCATTACCGCCTATTTGCAGGCACAGGGCAACCGGGGCTGTGGCATGGTAATGCAGGTGGGTGACAGCCAAAGCATCAGCGAGACGCTGGCGGCCATTCGCGAGCAATTTGCCGCGCCGCTGGTGTTGGTCAACAATGCCGGTATTACCCGGGACAATATCCTGATGCGGATGAAACCCGGTGAGTGGGACGACGTGATTGACACCAACCTCAACGCCCTGTACCGGGTCAGCAAGGCCTGTATGCGCGGCATGACCAAGGCCCGCTGGGGTCGGATTATCAACATCACCTCGGTGGTGGGCCGCATGGGTAACATCGGTCAGAGCAACTATGCCGCTACCAAGGCCGGAGCGGAAGGTTTCAGCCGCGCCCTGTCACGGGAACTGGGCAGTCGCGCGGTGACCGTAAACTGCGTTGCGCCAGGCTTCATCGATACAGATATGACGCGGGAACTGCCGGAGGCACAGCGGGAGTTACTGTTGCAACAGATTCCCCTGGGACGGCTCGGCGATCCGGCCGAGGTGGCGGCCGTGGTGGGCTTTCTCGCCTCGCCCCAGGGTGCTTATATAACCGGCGAGACAATACACATAAATGGCGGCATGTATATGTGTTAAGCGGCTGAAAAATAAAGTAAAACCAGGTACCCCGTTACAGCGGCAATAAAAATATTATTACTCGCGATAAAAACAGAGTAAAATGCGCGCTCAAACCGCGCGGCATTTCGGTTTTTTTCGTATCAACAGGAGCTAAATGAAACCATGAGCAGCATTGAAGAACGCGTAAAAAAGATCGTCGCAGAGCAACTGGGCGTGAAGGAAGAAGAAGTGCAGATTACGGCCTCGTTCGTCGAAGACCTCGGTGCAGACTCGCTTGATACCGTGGAGCTGGTTATGGCTCTGGAAGAGGAATTTGAAACGGAAATTCCCGACGAGGAAGCGGAGAAGATCACCACCGTGCAACTGGCTGTCGATTACATCACCTCCAATCTCGACTGATCCAGTCCTTGGATCAAGGCGAAAGCCGTTTCTATTTCAGGATAGAGCGGCTTTTGTTGTATGGGGGTGTCGATTGAGGACTGCAGGAGGAAAAGCAGGGTGTCACGCAGAAGAGTAGTTGTCACAGGCATGGGTATGGTCACCCCGGTGGGTAACACCGTGGCGGACTCTTGGAGCAATATTTTGCGTGGCCAGAGTGGTGTTGCCGAAATAGATCGCTTTGACGTCTCCGCCTACACCACCCGCTTCAATGCCGGGGTCAAGGATTTCGATCACGCCCCCTATCTGTCATCCAAAGAAGCCCGCAAACTGGACACGTTTGTACAGTACGGCATGGTGGCGGGCATTCAGGCCATGGAAGACGCCGGTCTGGAGGTAACCGAAGAAAATGCCCCGCGAATTGGCAGCTCTATCGGTTCAGGGATTGGTGGAATAGGACAAATCGAGAAGTATGCTGAAATAACGCGGGTCTCCGGGCCGCGCAAGATTTCGCCATTCTTTGTTCCCGGCTCCATCATCAACATGATCGCCGGCAATCTCTCCATCAAGTACGGCTTTCAGGGCCCGAGTCTGGCTGTGGTTACCGCCTGTAGTTCCGGTACCCACAATATCGGTCTGGGTGCCCAGTTGATCGAGCGCGGTAGCGTTGATGCCATGGTTGTCGGTGGTGCCGAAATGGCGACCACGGAAGTGGGTCTGGGTGGCTTTGCTGCCGCCCGTGCTCTGTCGACCCGCAATGAAGATCCGCAAGCGGCCAGCAGACCCTGGGACCGGGACCGGGACGGTTTTGTGCTCGGCGATGGGGCCGGTGTTATCATTATCGAAGAGTATGAGTTTGCCAAGGCCCGCGGCGCTAATATCTACGCCGAACTGATAGGCTTCGGCATGAGTGCCGATGCCTATCACATGACCTTGCCGCCGGCAGATGGCCGCGGCGCGGCCCTGTCCATGAACAATGCAATCCAGGATGCCGGGGTCAATGCGGATGTCATTGATTACATCAATGCCCATGGCACCTCGACCAAGGCCGGCGATAAAGCCGAAAGCCAGGCGGTCAGGTCGGTAATGGGTGCCGCGGCAGACAAGGTCGCGGTCAGTTCCACCAAGTCCATGATCGGACATCTACTGGGCGCCGCCGGTGCCGTGGAAGCAATTTTCTCCATTCTCGCCATCCGCGACCAGGTGGCGCCGCCCACCATCAACCTGGACAATCCGGAGGAGGGCTGCGATCTCAACTACGTGCCCCATACCGCCCAGGACAGGCGCATTGACTATGCCTTGTCCAACTCCTTCGGCTTCGGTGGAACCAACGGCAGCCTCCTGTTCACCAAAATGAAATAACCTGGCTCGATAGGGTATTCAATGCCGCTGCCCGTCCACTGGGTAAATCAGCAGCCGGATTCCAGCCTGAGTACCCTGGACCGCGGCTTCGCTTACGGCGATGGCGTTTTTGAAACCCTGCGCTGCCACCGCGGGCGCTTTCACCTGCTGGAGCAGCACTTGCAGCGCCTGCAACTGGGCTGCGAACGCCTCGAGATTCCCTGCCCGCATGAGTCACTGCGACTGCATCTCCATGACGCCTCAAATTATCTGCGGAGCCAGGAACTTGCTGACGCAACCCTGCGCCTGACTGTCACCCGCGGCAGCGCGCTGGAAAACGAATGCGGTCGCGGCTATGCCGGTGCTCACGGTGCCCCCAACGTGGTCTTGTCGCTGTACTCAGCCCGCTTGCCCTGGCGAGCGGCGCCACCACCGCTACACCTGATCTGTCATCGCACCCCCTTGGCCACGCAACCACTACTGGCGGGTATCAAGCACTGTAATCGCCTGGAGCAGGTACTCGCCGCGAAAGCGGTGCAGCGAGTGGGGGCCGATGAAGCCATCATGTTGAACCAGGCAGGGCGCCCGGTTTCCGCCGTTGCCGCCAACCTGTTCCTGGTCATTGGCAACAATTTGTACACGCCCGATTTGTCCGAGTGTGGGGTTGCCGGGACGGTGCGCGGGGTTATCCTTGAGCATTTGGCAGATGCGTGCATGATCCACGTGGAACAGCGAGCACTGGAGCTGGAGGAGCTGTACCAGGCCCAGGAGCTCATACTCAGCAACAGTCTGGTGGGCATACAATCGGTGGCCAGCGTGGAAAGCCAGCATTTTTCAACCACCAGGGTGGCAGATAAACTGCGATCCTGTTTCTTTGACTGGGTGGACGCGCAAGCGCAATGAAAAAGCGGCTGCTTCTGCTGGGTAGCCTCACACTGGTAATCGCACTGGCCCTGCAACACGTGTGGCAGTGGTGGCAACAGCCTTTTCCCGGGCAGCGCAACGTGCTGTTGACCATCAATAGCGGCAGTTCTGTGCAGTCGGTGGCCTTGACCCTGTCCGACCTGGGCGCACTGCGTTACCCGGCACTTTGGCAGCTGGTGACCCGGGGCAAGGGTCTTGATAACCAGATCAAGCGCGGTGAATACCAACTGGGCAGCGACTTGAGTCCGGCACAGTTGCTGCAGGTGCTGGTCGCGGGGAGGGTAGTGCAGTACAGCGTGACCTTGCCCGAGGGCATAACAGTGGCAGATGCCATTGCCATATTGCAGGCTCAACCTCAACTCCGGCACAGCCTCAGCGCCGCCACCGACCCCCGGCTGCTCGCCCTGGTGCAGCCACAGGCAAGTGCAGAAGGCCTGTTCTTTCCAGACACCTATCATTTCGTGCGCGATGACAGTGACTACAGTGTGCTGCGCCAGGCCAGGCAGCGTATGCAAAAGGTCTTGCATGAGGTCTGGGCGGAGGGCCATGAACACTTGCCGTACCAAACTCCCTACGAGCTGCTGATCATGGCCTCCATCGTGGAAAAGGAGACCGGACTCGCCGCGGAGCGGGAACGCATTGCCGGGGTCTTTGTGCGGCGCCTGCAACAGGGTATGCGCTTGCAGACGGATCCGACCGTCATCTATGGCCTGGGTGCCAGTTTTAACGGCAACTTGCGGCGCCGGCACCTGGAAGACTCTGGCAATCTCTTCAACTCCTATCGCCACCACGGTTTGCCGCCAACTCCGATCGCTCTGCCCGGTTTGGCAGCATTGCGTGCGGCATTGCACCCGGCGGGCGGCAGTGAGCTGTATTTTGTGGCGCGGGGGGACGGCAGCCACGTTTTTTCGGATACACTGGAACAGCACCAACAGGCAGTCAAGAACTTCCAACTGAAGCGGGTGAGCAACTACCACTCCGCCCCGGATAAAGGCAACGCAACTCAATGAATCCAGCACGACCTTTGTTCATCTCCGTTGAAGGTGGTGAGGGAGTGGGCAAATCCACCAGTATCGCCACCCTGGAAGCCTGGCTGCAGCGCCAGCGGATTGATTATTGCCTGACCCGCGAGCCGGGCGGGACACCGCTGGCGGAAAAGATACGCGATTTGTTGTTGGGTATTGAGGATGAGCCGCTGGCTCCCGCGGCAGAGCTGTTATTGGTGTTTGCGGCCCGGGCGCAACATCTGGAACAGGTTATCAAGCCCGCGCTGGCGCGGGGCGAATGGGTGCTCTGTGACCGCTTTACCGATGCCACCTATGCCTACCAGGGCGGTGGTCGCGGTTTGCCACAGGCGCACATAGCCACGCTGGAACAGCAGGTGCAAGCTGAACTCAGGCCAGATTACACCCTGCTACTGGACGCCCCGGTTGAGGTAGGGTTGGCGCGAGCCAACCGGCGTGGTGAACTGGATCGCTTCGAATCCGAGCAGCGCGAGTTTTTTGAACGCATCCGCAACTGCTATCTGGAGCGTGCCGCCGCAGAACCGGCCCGTTTCCGGATCATCAATACCGACCGACCGCTGGCAGAGATCGGCCCCGAATTAGAAGCCGTGATGGAGGACCTGCTGGACCGGCAAAAAGATGACTGATCGCAGCCCGACTGATTCCAGCTGGCCGCTGACCACGCTACCCTGGCAGCGGGAGAGCTGGTTGCGATTGCAGCGCGCGGTCGCCAGTGACAGCCTGGCACATGCACTGCTGTTGTCTGGCGGCGCGGGTATCGGCAAAACCCATTTCAGTTGCGCCCTTGCGGGCTTGCTTCTCTGCCACCAGGCGGACGCCACCGGCGCTTGCGGTCACTGCCGCTCCTGCCAGTTGTTACAGGCGGGCAGCCACAGTGATCTATTGCACATGGTGCCCGAGCCAGGCAGTCGGGTCATCAAGATTGACCAGGTGCGCACACTGATTGACTTTGCAAACCAGACATCGGGGCTAGGCCCGCGCAAGGTCATGCTGATAAACCCGGCTGAGGCCCTGAATCTGAATGCGGCCAATGCCCTGCTGAAGTGCCTGGAGGAGCCCGCTGCGGGTACCCATCTGCTACTCGTCAGCCACGCCAGTAGCCGCTTGCCGGCAACAATCCGCTCCCGCTGCCAGCTCCTGACCCTGCCCGCACCGGCCCCTGAACAAACCCGTAGCTGGCTGGATCAGATGACCGGAGATGCCACTACCAGCGCGGCACTACTGGAAATGACAGGGAATCGTCCCACGGCCGCGCTGCACCTGCACCACAGTGAGGGTCTGCAACAGCAGCAAGCCCTGCAGCAGGGTCTGGATGCATTGGCCGGCGGCGCCATCTCAGCTATCCAGTTTCCGCAGCTGGTTGCGGAGCTGGAATTGGCCGAGGTACTCGGTCTACTGGCGGGGCGCTTGCAAACCGCAATCAAAGCCGCTGTGCAGGACCAGCCCGGGGACCTGCGCCAGCACTTCCTGCTGTTGGACGAATTGCTCAGGCTGCAGCGAGCCGTGCTTCACGGGGGCAATCCGAATCGACAACTGACTATTGAGAACTGTGCCGCAGAACTGGCCCGGGTGCTGGGAGCCGGACAATGATAGTGCTAGAATCGAGCCAACAGGGGATACGGAGTAAGCGCAAATGGGCCAGACCAGCGGTCGCAACGGCATTTTGTCACTGACTATCAAGGACAAGGCGGTATTGTATTCAGCGTACATGCCTTTTCTCGATCATGGCGGTCTGTTCGTTCCCACCAACAAGACCTACAAAATCGGCGATGAAGTGTTCATGCTGCTGAATCTGATGGATGAAGCGGAAAAGATTCCCATCGCCGGCACCGTGGTCTGGGTGACACCGCGGGGTGCCCAGGGCAATCGTACGGCGGGCATCGGGGTGCAATTCAGCGAACAGGATGCCACCGCGAACTCCAAGATCGAGAACCACCTGGCCGGCTCACTGGAGTCGGATCGACCTACCCACACCATGTAAATAAATCGCTTCAGCCCACTTTAGATATGCTGGCTAAGCTATTGATTTTGTGCAAAAAAATGGGCTCCACAAGGGAGCCCAATAAGACCATTAGGAGTGAAACATAAAGGAATTGCTTCCCTATGGGGTACTCAGAATACCCCCGCAGATGCCTGTTTGAACTAGGGGATAGGCACCTACGCCTTAAGTATTACTCAAAAATGGTAATTTGCCACAATTTTTCGAGTCTTTTTTAAAATAAATAGCAATAAGAACATGCGATTTAATACCTTGCAGCATAGGTGGAGCTTCCAAAGTGAGGCTTTGTGGCCTTTCTGACCGGCGTAGTTGAGGGTTTCTACGGCCGTGAATGGAGCTGGGAAGCGCGCCGCTCTTACGCGCAGTTCCTGCAGCAGACGGGGCTAAACAGCTATCTCTACTGTCCCAAGGCAGACCCGCACCTGCGCAAGCAGTGGTGGCAAGCCTGGCCGGACGCTACGGAAACGCAATTGCGGGCGCTGGCGCAGGCGTACCGCCAGCGCCATCTGAACTGGGGAGTGGGGCTGTCGCCCTATGCGCTTTACCAGGACTATTCAGACCCTGCCCGCAAGCGCTTGCGCAACAAGCTCAGCCGCATAGATGACCTGGGCGGTAACCTGCTGGCTATCCTGTTCGATGATATGCCCGGAGATTGCCCGGATCTCGCCGCGCGCCAGAGCGAAATTCTGACCGATGTGCAACACTGGAGCGCCTGTGAGCATCTGCTGGTGTGCCCCACCTATTATTCTTTCGATCCCCAATTACAGCGCTATTTTGGCGCCAGGCCCGAGCATTACTGGTCGGAGCTGGGAAGTGGCCTGCCGGCTGAACTGCAGATAATGTGGACCGGCAACGAGGTGTGCTCCGCTACCATCAGCGCGGCGGACATCACGGCCATCAGCAAACACCTGGGGCGCAAACCGGTACTGTGGGACAACTATCCGGTAAACGACGGCGAGTGGGCCAGCAATTTCCTGCACCTGACACCCCTACCGGGGCGCGAGGCCGGCCTGGCACAACATATTGCCGGCCATTTTTGTAACCCCATGAATCAGGCGCAGCTATCCCGCTATCCGCTGGCTGGACTGGCTCAACTCTATGGCGGGGCCAGCGCTGCTGCGGAAGATTTTTACAGCCTGGAACTGTGCCGGCAGCTGCGGACGGACCAGGCCCTTTTTGAGGAGTCCGGCCTGGGCGGAATAGCGCCGGCCGAGCGCGAGCAGCTCGCCTCGGTCTACGCCAAAATCGGCGACCCGGCGGCGCTGGAAATAGCAGACTGGCTGCGGGGCGGCTACCGCTTTGATCCAGCCTGTTTAACGGGTTAGGGCGCCGCCTCTAACCAGTTGAACCGCCTGCGGGATTGTGGCAGAATCCGCCCCCTTGTGGCGGCCCCACCAGCACTGTAATAACCGTATTTTTATTCTCTGTTTATCAAAAACTTAAGAGACACTTCAAGCCGTTTACAGGCGGATGGCCAGGCCGGGAATACAAGCGAAAGTGGCGGAATTGGTAGACGCGCTGGATTTAGGTTCCAGTGCCGCAAGGCGTGAGAGTTCGAGTCTCTCCTTTCGCACCATTTAAGTCGAGGGCGATTCATGCAGGTTATTATTGAGACGACGTCAGGCCTGGAACGTCGGTTAACGGTTGGCGTACCCGCTGAAAGGGTGGAGAGCGAAATCAACAGCCGGCTGCAAAAAGCCGCCAAAACTGTGCGACTGGACGGTTTTCGTCCGGGTAAGGTGCCGATGCGGGTGATGCGCCAGCGCTTTGGCGCCGGGATCCGTCAGGAAGTGCTGGGCGAAGTGATGAGCCAGTCCTTTTACGAGGCGGTGACCCAGGAAAAACTGCGCCCGGCGGGTCAGCCCAGTATCGAACCCAAATCGACGGATGCTGGCAAGGATCTTGAATTTGTCGCCACCTTCGAGGTTTTCCCAGAAATAGAGCTCGGCGACATGGCCGGATTTACGGTTGAAAAGCCCACCGCGGAGGTCACTGACGAAGATATCGACAACATGATCGAGGTGTTCCGCAAGCAGCAGGGCAGCTGGGAAGTTGTTGAGCGCGCGGCGGCTGAAGGTGACCAGGTTAGCATCGATTATACCGGAACCCGGGACGGCGAAGCCTTCGACGGTGGCAGTGCCCAGCGCAGTGATCTGGAACTGGGGTCCAATCGAATGATTCCAGGGTTTGAATCCGGTGTGGAGGGGATGAGCGCCGGGGAAGAGAAGGTGTTGTCCCTCAGCTTTCCGGAGGATTATCACAACGAAGATCTCAAGGGTGCTGCGGTGGAATTTGCCATCACCTTACATGAGGTGAAAGAGCACAAACTGGCGGAACTGGATGAGGCACTGTTCCAAAAGTACGGCGTGGAAGAGGGTGGTGAAGAAAAATTTCGGTTAGAAATTGCCGACAATATGACACGCGAGTTGTCCAACGCTGTTAAGAAGAACGTCAAGCAACAGGTAATGGCAGCCCTGATTGACGCTCACGAAGGTCAGGACGTGCCCAAGACACTGATCGCGAAGGAAATTGACAGCATGCGCAAGCAGACGTTCCAGCAGTTCGGTGCTGCCGGCAACAGCCCGGATCTGGACCTGGAATCGCTGCTACCGGCGGAAATGTTTGAAGAAAGGGCCGGGCGCCGGGTCAAGCTGGGACTGATCCTGAGTGAGTTCATCCAGCGTGAGGGACTGGAGCCCGACGCCGAGCGGGTGCGCGCCACCATTGTAGAGATGGCGGGTACTTACCAGGAGCCGGAAGAGGTGGTGAACTGGTATTATTCAAACCAGGAACAGCTTACTTCCGTAGAATCCATGGTGCTCGAAGACCAGGTGGTAGACAAGCTGCTGGAAAATGCTACCGTCACCGAGCAGCATTGCACGTATCAGGAAGCCTTGAGCAAGGCTCAGGAAGCTACTGAGCCGGTCTGAGACCTGGGCAGCAGAGACTAACAGAGGGAGTAAAACGGCGCTATGACGCATCAGATTGGTGGACAAAACAGCAATATTATCAATAACCTGGGACTGGTACCTATGGTGGTCGAACAGACTGCCAGGGGCGAGCGTTCCTACGATATTTACTCGCGGCTGCTCAAGGAGCGGCTGGTGTTTGCGGTAGGCCCCGTGGAAGACCAGATGGCGAACCTGATTGTGGCCCAGTTGCTGTACCTGGAGTCTGAAAACCCGGACAAGGATATCCACCTGTATATCAACAGCCCGGGTGGCTCTGTCACGGCAGGCATGGCCATCTATGACACCATGCAGTTCATCCAGCCGGATGTCAGTACCATGTGTCTTGGACAGGCAGCCAGTATGAGTGCGTTCTTGCTGGCCGGCGGTGCCAAAAGCAAGCGTTTCGCCCTGCCTAACGCGCGTACCATGATCCACCAACCCACCGGTGGGGCCCAGGGACAGGCTACCGACATCGATATTCAGGCCCGTGAGATTCTCCTCATCCGCGCGCGACTCAACGAGCTGCTGGCAGCGCACACCGGCCAGGATCTGGAAACGATTGAGCGCGACACCGAGCGCGATAACTTCATGAATGCCGAGCAGAGCAGGGAGTACGGGCTGATCGATGAGGTTATCACCCGTAGAGAAGGCGCTGCCAGCAAGTAAGAAAGCGCCGCGAGCGGGTTATACTAGGAGGGTATCAGGCTTTGAATTCCCGTACAGGGCTTGCAAAGTGCAAAGAAAAACAGCATCTTAGGGTAAGGGCTCGGGATGTGTGGAACACAAATAGGTAAGTTTAATGACCGACGGGACATCGAATTCGGGCGACGACGGCGGCAAGTTGCTGTATTGCTCCTTCTGTGGCAAAAGCCAGCACGAAGTTCGTAAGTTGATTGCCGGCCCCTCCGTATTCATCTGCGATGAGTGCGTAGACCTGTGTAATGACATTATCCGTGAGGAAGTGCAGGACGCCAGCAGCGATAGCGACCAGGATCACCCGCCGACTCCTCGGGAAATCAAGGACATACTGGATCAGTATGTGATCGGGCAGCAGAGTGCGAAAAAGGTGCTCGCGGTGGCGGTTTACAACCACTACAAGCGGCTGCGCTACGATGAGGGGCGCGCCGACGAGGTTGAGCTGGGCAAGAGCAATATCCTGCTGGTTGGGCCTACCGGTAGCGGCAAGACCTTGCTGGCGGAAACTCTGGCGCGCTTGCTGGATGTGCCATTCACCATCGCCGACGCCACCACGCTGACCGAAGCGGGTTACGTCGGCGAGGATGTGGAAAACATCATCCAGAAGCTGCTGCAGAAGTGCGACTATGATGTCGAGAAAGCCCAGGTGGGCATTGTCTACATCGACGAGATCGACAAGATTTCCCGCAAGTCGGACAATCCCTCCATCACCCGCGACGTATCCGGCGAGGGCGTGCAGCAAGCACTGCTGAAGCTGATCGAAGGCACAATTGCGTCAGTACCGCCCCAGGGTGGTCGCAAGCACCCGCAACAGGAATTCCTGCAGGTAGATACCTCCAATATCCTGTTCATATGTGGTGGCGCATTTAACGGGCTGGACAAGGTCATTCGCGATCGTTCGGACAAGGGCGGCATCGGCTTTGGCGCGGAAGTCAAAAGCAAGGCTAATGCCAAGAATCTCGGTGAGGTACTGCGCGACCTGGAACCGGAAGATCTGGTGCGTTACGGATTAATTCCCGAATTTGTGGGGCGTTTGCCGGTTATCGCCACGCTTGAAGAACTGGACGTTGAGGCGCTGGTGCAGATACTGACTGAACCCAGGAACTCCCTCACCAAGCAGTACAGCAAGCTTCTGGAGATGGAAGGCGTAGAGGTGGATTTCCGCGACGATGGTCTGCGCGCAATTGCCGAACGGGCCATGGATCGCAAAACCGGCGCCCGCGGACTCAGATCTATCCTTGAGTCTGTCCTTCTCGACAGCATGTTCAGCATCCCGTCGCGGGATGATGTCAGAAAAGTCGTCATCGACGAATCCGTCATCCGCGGTGATTCAGAGCCGCTGCTGGTACTGCAAAGCAACGAGCCAGCAAAGTTGGCAGCGCCGGAAGAATAGACGGGTCGGCCACATGCCTGCCTTGTAATTTTGCAAACGACCCCCATATCACGCGTATGTGATACCCCTGGAGATTTGTATGGGCGCCTCTTCCGTAGTCAAACTACCCCTTTTACCCCTGCGCGATGTGGTGGTGTACCCGCACATGGTACTGCCGCTTTTCGTGGGTCGGGAAAGGTCCATTGAGGCGCTGGAAGACGCCATGGCCAGCGACAAGCAGGTGCTGCTGGTCGCGCAGAGAAATGCCGCCGACGACAACCCCGGGGTAGACGATGTGTACCAGGTGGGCACTGTCGCCAGCATATTGCAGTTGCTGAAGCTCCCCGACGGTACCATCAAGGTGTTGGTCGAGGGTGGCTATCGGGCCAGTATCGATTGTGTTGACGACGAGGGCAGCTTCGCGGTTGCGGATGTCCGTGAGATCGAGAGCGATGCCATCGAAGAGGACGAAGCCGAAGTTTTGTTGCGCTCCACGATTACCCAATTTGAGAAGTACGTAAACCTCAGCAAAAAGGTACCCAGCGAAGTGCTCACCTCGCTCTCAGGCATTGATGAGCCGGGCCGGCTAGCGGACACCATCGCTGCCCATATGGGTGTAGATCTGGAGCAGAAGCAGGCCATTCTTGAGGTCGCGGGTATACGCGAGCGCCTGGAACACCTGATGCGTCTGATGGAAGGTGAAATCGATCTGTTCCAGGTTGAAAAACGCATTCGTGGCCGGGTCAAAAAGCAGATGGAGAAGAGCCAGCGCGAGTATTACCTCAATGAGCAAATGAAGGCCATCCAGAAGGAGCTGGGTGAGTTGGAGGAAGCGCCCAATGAGATAGACGAGCTGAACGCGCGAATTGAAGAGGCGAAAATGCCGACGGAGGCCTATGACAAGGCCAACGCCGAGCTCAACAAGTTAAAAATGATGTCACCCATGTCGGCGGAGGCGTCTGTAGTGCGCAGCTACATCGACTGGATGCTGAGTGTGCCCTGGTCGAAGCGCAGCAAAGTAAAACACAATCTGAAGCGCGCCGGGGATATCCTGAACGAAGATCACTACGGTCTGGAGGAGGTGAAAGAGCGCATCCTCGAGTACCTCGCGGTACAGAAGCGGGTGCGCAAGATCAAGGGTCCGGTGCTGTGTCTGGTCGGCCCCCCGGGGGTTGGTAAGACCTCCCTGGGCGAATCCATCGCCCGTTCAACCAACCGCAAATTCGTGCGCATGTCCCTGGGTGGGGTGCGCGACGAGGCTGAGATTCGCGGCCACCGGCGTACCTATATCGGTTCCATGCCGGGTAAAATACTACAAAAAATGTCCAAGGCCGGGGTGCGTAATCCGCTGTTTTTGCTGGATGAAGTTGACAAAATGGGCATGGATCACCGCGGTGATCCGGCCTCGGCGATGCTGGAGGTTCTGGATCCGGAGCAAAATCACGCCTTTAACGACCATTACCTGGAAGTGGATTACGACCTGTCTGATGTGATGTTCGTGTGTACTTCCAATACCATGAATATTCCCCCGGCACTGCTGGATCGCATGGAAGTCATCCGTATTCCGGGGTACACGGAAGATGAAAAGGTAAACATAGCCGAGCGCTACCTGGTTCCCAAGCAGCTCAAGCAAAATGGTCTGAAAAAGGATGAACTCAGCATCTCTCGCGAGGCCATTATCGATGTTATTCGCTATTACTCGCGTGAAGCCGGCGTGCGTGCACTGGAGCGTGAAATTGCCAAACTGTGCCGCAAGATGGTCAAGGCTTTCAGCCTCGGCGAACAGACCGCACCCAGGGAAATTACCGCAGCTCTGCTGGCAGACTTATCCGGCGTGCGTAAATTCAACTTCGGTTCCGCCGAGGAGGAAAACCAGATTGGCCAGGTCACCGGATTGGCCTGGACCCAGGCGGGCGGCGAACTGCTCACCATTGAGGCAGTAGCGATTGCCGGCAAGGGGCGCCAGGTTAAAACCGGATCACTGGGTGATGTCATGCAGGAGTCTATCCAGGCCGCCAACACCGTGGTTCGCAGTCGTTCCCAGATGTTCGGTATTCCCGCCAGCTATCACGACACCCACGACATCCACATACACGTTCCCGAAGGCGCAACCCCCAAAGATGGCCCCAGTGCGGGTATAGCCATGTGTACGGCGATGGTGTCGGTATTAACAGGCATACCCGTGCGCTCCGAGGTCGCCATGACCGGAGAAATTACCCTGCGCGGGGAAGTCCTGCCTATTGGCGGCTTGAAAGAGAAGTTGCTGGCGGCGCATCGGGGTGGCATCACCACCGTGGTCATCCCCAAGGAAAACGAGCGCGACCTGATTGAAATCCCTGACAACATCAAGGCGGATCTGGAGATCAGGCCCGTCAAGTGGATTGATGAAGTGCTGGCCATTAACCTGGAATCAACGCCGGAACCCCTCTCGGATGAAGAATACATGGCGAATCCCATCACAACCGCGGAAGAGGGCGACAGGGATGAAAAAAACCGAATTAATACGCATTAATACACATCTGCGTGTTGACCGGATTCTCGGTTCTATTATACAGTCGGGCATCTAAATGCTTGGGTATTTAGGCTATAAAAACAGCTCTACGCATTTTTCGATAAGGGGATAAATGTGAACAAAACAGAATTGATTGATGCTATTGCATCAACTGCGGACATTCCTAAAGCTGCTGCCGGTCGGGCGCTGGACGCGGTAGTGGATTCCATCACCGGTGCACTGAAAAATGGCGACTCTGTCGCTCTGGTCGGCTTTGGAACTTTTAGCGTGAAAGATCGCGCCGCCCGTACGGGTCGCAATCCACAGACCGGTGCTGTGATTCAGATTCCCGCAGCGCGTGTTCCAGGGTTCAAAGCGGGTAAGTCGTTGAAAGACGCTGTTAACCACTAGCATCTGTTACGCTCAAACGCACGCCGGTTAGTGATGGCGTAGCCCTTCAAGAGAGGATAAAGAAGGCGCACTTTGGTGCGCTTTTTTTTTAAAGTAGACCACTCAACATGCTGCAGAGTATACGCAAGAATATCCAGGGAACCATGGCCAAGATCATCGTCGGCCTCATCATTGTTCCCTTCGCCCTGTTTGGTATCGAATCCCTGGTTGGTGGCGGCGGTGCCCGGTACGTCGCTGAGGTCAATGGTGAAGGTATCACCGCCCCGGAACTCCAACAGCAAATCAACCAACAGAAGCGCCGCTTGCTGATGTCAATGGGGGAGAATATCGATCCCTCGATGCTGGATGATCAACTACTGGCGGGGCCGACCCTGGAGTTCATGATCCAGAAAAAACTATTCTTGCAGGCTGCCGGCGAGTACCAGATGGCTGTCTCCGATGCGGCACTGGGCAATATTATCGGCGCCATCGAGGCCTTCCAGATAGAGGGGAAATTCAATTCCGAACGCTACCGGCAGGTGCTTTCAGATCAGGGTTACAGCCTGGGGAGTTTTCAGGATTCCCTGCGTGATGATTTGCTGATGACGCAACTGCGCGCTGGCCTCAGCGGCTCTGAATTTGTTACCAAGCAGGAATTCAACCAGATGGCGGTAGTCAACGAGGAACAGCGTGACCTGCGCTACCTGGTGATGCCACTGGACGATTTCCGCAGCGAGGCGGATTTGAGTGAGGCAGAGATCGAAGCCTGGTATGAACAGAACCAGCAGTCATTCAAAACCACCGAGTCGGTTGTTCTGGAGTATGTGGAGCTGTCTGCCGTGGACTTCTACCCGGAGGTGGCCGAGGATGAGGTTCGGGAGCTATTTGAACTCGAGCGGGACGCCTTCCAGCTCCCCGAGGAGCGGGCGATTTCCCACATCCTGTTTGAGCAGGGGGAAGATGAGTCCGATGGAGAGCTGCAAGCGCGTATCGAAAAGGTAGTCGCTGAACTGGCACAGGCCGAAAAGAGTTTTGCGGAACTGGCCAGGATCTACTCCCAGGATCTGGGCTCCGCCAACTTCGGCGGCGAACTCGGCTTGACCAGCGGCGACAGTTTTCCGGCAGAGATTGAAGCGGCTGTCGCAGCCCTCGCCGTCGACGAGGTCTCTGCCCCCGTGCCAAGCGACGCCGGCTGGCATCTGCTGAAGGTGACGGAAATTCGTGCAGGTAAAGTAGTTGACTTTGCCGAGGTAAGGGCAGAATTGGAGCTGCGACTACAGCAAGAGGGGGGCCAGCGTGAGCTGGTGAAGGCGGTGGAAGAACTGCGCGACCTGGTATTCAATGCCGAGGATTTGGCGGAACCTGCGGCCAGCCTGGAGCTGGAGTTGCACACGGGTACCGAGATCAGTCGCAATCAGCAACAAGGCCT
Source organism: Gammaproteobacteria bacterium (assembly GCA_027295405.1). Taxonomy (GTDB): domain Bacteria; phylum Pseudomonadota; class Gammaproteobacteria; order Pseudomonadales; family Halieaceae; genus JAPUKZ01. Next base: position 836 of record JAPUKZ010000048.1, on the reverse strand, counting down.
GTTCGCCGATCCGCGCTTGATCAGCGCGGCATTCAGCAAGGAAGTGGTGGAGGATGGCTATAACAGCGACGTCATCGAACTGGACGAGGCTCATTATGTGGTGTTGCGAGTCAGTGAGCACAAGCCGCCCAGCGTCAAACCCCTGCGGGAGGTGCGCGGCGAAATGCTTGCCGTGATGACTGAAGAGCTGGCAAAGGAGCGCATCACTGAACGCGCGGAAGCCTTGCTGGCCAGTTTGCACGCGGGCGCCAGCATTGAAGAACTGGCGCTGGCGAACGATTACCCCTGGCAGGTGGAATTGGGGGCGAAGCGAGACAACCGGAACGTACCGGCGAGTATGCTGGCGCGCGTATTTACCCTGCCGGTGCCGGTGGACAGCGACAGCCTGTTCGATTATGTGCAGACCGCTGGCGGCGATATCGAGATATTTGAACTGGTGCGGGTCATGGCTGGGAATAGCGATACGCTTGCGCCAGCGCGCCGGCAACAGCTGTCCGGGCGACTGCTGCAGGAAGGCTCCAGCGCGGTAGACGCGCACTATCAGAAAGCCCTGCTGGCGCGTGCTGATATCGAGAGAAGCTGAATGAACCTGCTGAAACCGTCGCTGGCAGGTGCCTCGGAGATTCACCTGTGGCTGACCAATCCCGCCACCATCACCGACGAAGCACTCCTTGAAGTTGCCGATCACTATTTCTCAGCCAGCGTGGTAGCGAGCCTGCAGGTATTTTCCGGCGTCCCCCTGGGCGAAACAAATGAACTTTCCCTGACCACATTTGGTCTGGTTGCTTGATAACGAGGTTGGCACGGTGCACAAAATACTTACCCTGAATCACATA
>JAPUKZ010000479.1 GCA_027295405.1 Gammaproteobacteria bacterium | reverse complement strand
CATCGGGCTCAAGGTCGAAATTGGCCGCGACCGGGTCCACCGTTTCCAGTATTCGGTAGGTATCGGAATCCTCGGTTTGCATGTGGGTGTAACCCAACTTGACGCTGAAGGTATCGGTGGGCTCCCACAATACCTTGATGCGGACACCGTCGCGATTGCGCTCCTCGTCGAGGCCACGAACCGGGTTTTCCGTGCCGGTTTCCCGGTTGTCGGTCAATCCGGCGAGGCGAACGGCGAAGGTGTCGCCCAGGGTAAAGTTGATCGCGCCCTGCAGGTTGTAACCCGCGGGATCGGTGTAGCTGCCCTGCACGTAGCCATTGATGCCGTCAAAGTTGGGATCCTGGGAGGCCAGGACCAGGGCGCCGGTGGGCGAGGGCTGCCCGTAGAGGGTGCCCTGCGGGCCCTTGAGCACCTGCACATTGGCCATATCGAATATGCTGGCCAGGGCAAATGACGCCTGGGACGCCATGTAGAAATCATCCATATAGACGCCTACCCGGGACGGGGCGGATTGCTGCTGAAATGTGCCCACACCGCGCAGGCCCACACCGGTGTTGCTGTCGCCTTCAAAACGCACTTCCATGCCGGAAACCAGCTTACTCAGCTCATCGGCCTGGAACACCGAGAAATCACTGAGATCCTGACCAGTGACCACCGAAACGGCCACCGGGGCCGACGTCAGGGTTTCCTCTTTCTTCTGGGCGGTCACAATGACCTCTTCCAGCATCAAGGGGGCCTGGGCTGCGGCCAGTGACGGCAGCAGGGCGAGTGAGATGGCGAGCGCCAGGGGTGTGCGTTTCATTGTTGTGACCTCCACAGTAGCGGTTTTTTTGTGTTTGGGTTATGTCCCATTGTGCGTATCCTAACGTCTACAGAATGAAATTTGTACGACGTAAAGCGTCAGAATTGTTGACTTTTGGATTCGGCGACGGGAATGGCGCCTTCGCCGGATCCTTTCAAAAGTGGCCAGATATCACCTCAAATCCGCCGCCACCAAAAGGCAGGTCGTCGCACGCGTAATGCAAGGCAATATCGTTGACGGAAACGCCGCCAGCTGTGGGGATCGAGGATTTCCAGCGTTATGCCGATGCCTCTGGCGATCACAACCCGATTCATATCGACCGGGATTTTGCCCGTGGCATGGGGCTGGCCGCTGGCTGAGACGCTCATCGCCAAGCTGCTCATTGGGTCCCCAGGTTGCTAGCTGAACTCTCAGGTTCCTGAATTCGAACTCAGTGTGCAGAAACTGTGCGCTCATTATACTGACACGGATAGTACAGAGGCTCGCAAGTATTTTGCCATCTCGCGGCCCAATCCGATGACAATCGGAAAGACGACACTGAACACAGTGGACAGTCTTGACTACAGTATCGTCGGTGGCGGCACGGCGCCGCCATCCATACAACACTGATCACAGGAAGCACGATGAAGCAATTAACCGGGCCGGACGCAATGTTCCTGCACACTGAGTTGAAGGGATTTCCCATGCTGATTGGGGGAGTGTCGATTTACGATCAGTCCACCAGCCCGGGTGGTATCGTGCGTTTCAAGGATATTCTGGCCATGTTTGAAAGCCGCCTGGATCGATCGCCGATTTTCCGGCGCAAACTTGCTCAGGTGCCCTGCAACTATCAATGACGTGGTGCTGGCTATCGTTAGCGGTGCCATGCGCAAATACCTGCTGGCCAAAGACGAGCTTCGCGCAGCCTGTGCAGCGGGCAAAAAGCGGTCGGCGCGCAAGCAAGCGCGAAATCGATCTACGAGGATTCAGGCATGACTGTAGCTTATTGGTTTCTGGCCTTCGCCGGTTTTTCGTCGCTGCCAACCCTGGTGTCGTCCCTGTCGCTGCGGCGGCCACCGCCGCTTCTTATTATCCCGATATTCCTGTGTGGCTTGCTTACCAGCGAGTTGACCTGGTTCTTCCTCGGACTGCAGCTATTGATCGCCTGCTTGTTTATGGCTGCTGGTGCCCTGGAATCCAGCGCCGGAGTTCTGGCGTTGCTGTTGCTGGGGTTCAGCTGGTTGGGGATGTGGCGCGGAGGCGGTGGGTGGCCTCGGCATGGGGTACAACTCGCCAATGTGGCGGTGAAGTAAGCGCGGTTGCTCAGGAACTCATCTGGCTGATCCGGTTCTGTAATTGCAGGCGCGACGGCGTGGGTCGCAGTTCCGCTAACTGTGCACTGGCTTCCTGCAGCAGAGCTTGTGCCCGTTGAGTCTCGTTCGCCAGTAGCAACAGCCGTGCTTTCTCCACCTTCCATTCCGGACTGGCGCCCAATACCTGCTCCAGGGCCTGCCACCGGCGCAAGGCTGATTTCAGGTTGTTTTTCCGTAAATCCAGTGTTACCGCATAGCGTTGCAATTGAGGAATCAGACCGAGTTGTCGCATTCCCTGATCCAACAGTTCAAGGGCGGAGTTTGCGTCCAGGCGCTCCGACAACATGTGTGCAGCAAGCAGATAGTCCCCCGGATCGGCGTGTTGTGCCAGCCGGAAGTAACGCTGAAAATCCTCCCTCGCGGCCTCGTAGTTACCGGCTGCAAGGGCCGCGCGGGCGCGATATTCGATTGATGCTGTGTGTTTCGGGTACCTTTCCAGGAAGCGGGTGAAACAGGAGATGGCAGTGTGGTACTCAGCGGTTTCAAAAAAAACCATGCCCAGGTCCCAGGCTGCATCAACCGGCTCGCCCAGCGCCTCTGCCCGGCGTAAGTCACTCAGGGCGAGCTCCCAGCGCTGCAGATGGCGATACGCGGCAGCACGCTTTATATACAGCGCGGGCTGCTCTGGATAGCTGTCCAGCAGTGCATTGATCCTGGCCAGGCTCTTCTGCATTCCCGGGTGTGCCGCCACCGCCGTCGCCATGGCCAGTAGCAGGATTACGCCTGCAGACAGATGCCTGGCCGGCAGGATTTTCACTGGCGGGTGATGGTGAAGTGATCCAGCACCTGGCCCTGTTCATCAATGAACCGTGAGGTCAGGCTGGCGCGGTCAGCGTCTACCACCACCGAGCCCTTGAGCGCGATGCCGTGGGGTCGAACGCCAGCTGTTGTATCACTGAATGTACGATGGGCCGGATGCATCAACCAGTCCGGCAGGCTGCAGCCGAACATCTGGCCGGGCGGGCAGGGGTGTTCAACATCGGCCTTACCGGCACTGCCCGCCACCGTATAGACAGCCCTGTCGTCGGCGCCACTCTTACCGACTTGAGGGTAGGCGTTCTCTGCCTGGCCGAGTGAGGGCTCGCCGCCCCGAACCAGTTCCGCATGTTGCAGGGGGTCAAAGCTGGCAGCATTCCCGTGGTGGCCATTCAGGTACCAGGAGCGTTCATAGGAGTGGGCATGGCCGCTGTAGACGACGTCGACACCGTAATCCTCAAATACCGGCGCAAAGGTCTGGCGCATGTCGATCTCCGCCTGCTCCAGATCGGAGTCGTGGTTCACTCCCTTGGAATAGGGGGGGTGGTGGAATATGACTATGGTCCAATCTTGCTGATTGCGACTCAGGTCATCTTGCAGCCATTCGCGCATCGCCTGGCGCTTGGTGTCGTCCCGGTTACTCAGTTGTGAATCCAGGCTCACCACATGAACATTCCCGAAATCGAAGGCGTAGTACTGCTCTGTGCCGCTGGGTACACCGCCAAGTTCGCCTGCCGCTGGTAGCGAGAAGATAGTCAGATAAGGCAGTCCACCGGCATCGGGACCATCCCCGTTGCTGTCGTAGCTGACGGGATCAGCGGATTCACTGACTCCACCCAGAGGGACGACGACTGGCCCCTTGTCACAGCCCGGTAATGGACCGAACAGGCAGACATCCAGTGGTGCTACACCCATTTCGTGATTGCCAATGGTGGGCCATACGGCAGTCTGGCTTATCAGCTCCGGGTAGATATCAAAGAAGGCGCCCTGCCACTGCGCATCGGTACCTTCCAGGTAGGCGTTGTCACCCAGCAGGAGTAGTAGGTCCAGAGGCTCATTGGCAGCCTGTTCCCGGTTGTATTTGAGAAACCCTTCCTTAACGGCCACAGCCTCTCCTGGATGTGTGGTGACACCCCGCTGCATTTCGGTGGCGGTACCGGAGTCGCCGATAATCCAGATGTGGGTGTTGCCGTCCGCCGGCAGCTGTCCAGTTTCTGGCGCGGTACGAAACTGCTGGCCTGGTTTTCCTGTGCCCGCCCCACCGATGGAATAGAAATAGCGGGTATCGGCAACCAGACCGCTCAGCAGGGCCGCAGAGTGACTGCCGTCGCTGCTTGCCTCAACCTGTATATCCAGCTTGTTAATGTCCGTACCTGCGCACAGCACATCGGCATCGCCACGCCATTTTACGATTGCACTGCGGCTGGAAACCTGTTGCAGAAACAGCCTGCTGGTTGGCACCTCGGTGCCGTTGCACTGCGAAGCCGCTGGCTTCTCCCTGGTATCACCGCAGCCAGATGCCAGCAGCACGGACAGGAAAACAGCACAGGTAGTCCGGTGCCGGTTCGCTTGCTTGCCAAGATTGCCAGGCAGATACCTGTGTGATCGTTTCATCGTACTCATCCTCCTGGCTGCTAGAAGTGTACCCCCTTCATCAGGGCGGCTTGCGACCTGTTCACTAGAGGGTTCGACCTGCTCCAGGGACGGGGTCGGGGCAAAATCGTAGGCCTTGGTGGGCCCGATCATCGGGGTACGCACCAGCGGCATGTTGATATTGGTGAAGTGGATATTGCGGTCGCTGAACTCGGCCTCCGCACGTCGGGTCCAGCCCTCCAGTGCTGATTGAGAGCTTCCAGCTTATGTGCCGATTCTTTTCGGACCAGCACGTAGACCGTGCCCTCTCGCCGCAACAATTTCTCGACCAGGAAGCCTCCAATAATACCGGCTGCGCCCGTAACGAAGTTATTAATATCCCTTCTCCCGACTGGTTATGACATTGCGATTCGGCAAGCCCCTGAAAGGGGAGTGCAGTGTAGCGACAGGAAAAAGTATAGTTGAACTTTTATGGGTGGCGGGTTGCGGAGAGTTCGAGTACGTCGGTCCCGCCAGCATGCCGCCGTCGGCCACCTACTCGGAGCCAGTACAGTAGGATGATTCATTACTGGCCAGGAACAGGACCACGTTGGCAACCTCGGCCGGGTCGGCTGCCCGGCTGATCGGCAAGTCATCCAGCGGCGAGCGCTGGGGAGTCTCTGCCGCAAAACTGTCCAGCCCCTTCTGCAGCATGGCGGTGGCCATCGCGCCGGGGTGGACCGAGTTTACCCGGATACCCCTGGCGGCCAAGGCTAATCGAGCCAAAGGAGCGCGGCAAGATTTATCCGTATGATTTCATTTGCAATCAGGGCTTCGCCAGGTACAAGGAAAAAGTAATTAAATTACAATATACACTTGATTTATTTTAGCTTTCGGGGATAATAGCGTAACTTAATTAAATTTTATAGATGACTTGTCCTGACTTCCTCGATTGGAACCAACTCGCGGTCACTGCCATTATCAGCTTGCACGAAGACAGCTTACGGTCCTCGTATTGTCTGTGTCTCGAAAACTCCTTCTGCTATTTAGAAGGGTATCAGCACATAATAGGCAAAACCCCCTGATCCCCTCAGCTCGCTGGGCAGGCAGGAAACCCACACGTGAAAAGGTTACGGTTAGATGATTGATACTAGAGTTGCTGAAGTTACCGAGCGGATTATTGAGCGCAGTCGGGCCAGTCGAAATAATTATCTGGATAAAATCAGTGGCGCGCGACAGCGGGGGGTGTCCCGCTCCCGTCTTGCCTGCGGCAATATCGCCCATGCCTACGCGGCCTCGGAACCGCGGGATAAATCCGCATTAGCGATTGATCGCTCGGCCAACCTGGCCATTGTCTCCTCCTACAATGACATGTTGTCAGCCCACCAGCCCTTTCAGGACTATCCCGAAATTATTAAGCAAGCTGCCCGTGACGCGGGTGCGGTGGCACAGTTTGCCGGCGGTGTTCCGGCGATGTGTGATGGTGTTACTCAGGGTCGGGACGGCATGGAGCTGTCTCTGTTCAGCCGCGACCTGATTGCCATGGCTACCAGTGTGGCCCTGTCCCACGATATGTTTGACGGCGTATTGTGTTTGGGTGTGTGCGACAAGATTGTTCCTGGTCTGCTGATCGGTGCCCTGGCCTTTGGCCATCTTCCCACTGTATTCATCCCCGCGGGCCCTATGCTGACCGGATTATCGAATGTTGAGAAAGTGAAGGTCAGGCAGCTCTACGCGGAAGGTAAAGTCGGCAGAAAGGAATTACTGCTGGCCGAAAGCCAGTCCTATCATAGTGCGGGCACCTGCACTTTTTACGGCACGGCTAACAGTAACCAGATGCTGATGGAGATGATGGGCCTACACCTGCCCGGTAGCTCCTTTATTAATCCAGGAACCCCGCTCAGAGAGCAGTTAACCCGCGCCGCCGTTAAACAGCTGGTGCAGTTAACCACTCTATCCGCAGGCTATACTCCCCTGGGTGAAATCATTGATGAACGCAGTCTGGTAAATGGTATTGTGGGCTTGTTGGCCACCGGCGGCTCCACCAATCATGCCATTCATATCATTGCGATAGCCCGCGCAGCTGGTGTCATCATCAACTGGCAAGACATGGCTGATTTATCCGAGGCGGTGCCCCTGCTGTGTCGTATCTATCCCAATGGCCAGGCTGATGTGAATCATTTCCAGGCCGCTGGCGGAATGTCTCTGCTGATTCGGGAATTGCTGGGCGCCGAACTGTTGCACGACAATGTTAAAACCGTTTTAGGTGAGGGTGGTATGCAGCGTTATTGCGATGAGCCCTTTCTCAGTAATGATGGAGATGGCGATGGTAATGGCGATAAGATCAAATGGCGTCAGGGACCTGTCAAAAGTCTGGATAAAGATGTAATTAGCAGCCATGACCATCCTTTTAGTGAGCATGGTGGCCTTACACTGTTAACCGGTAATCTGGGCCGCTCGGTGATAAAGGTGTCGGCGGTGAAACCGGAGCATCGGGTAGTGAAGGCTCCCGCCGTTATTTTTGAACATCAAAATGAAATCAAAACCAGGTTTGACGCCGGTGAACTGGACAGGGATTTTATAGCGGTAGTGCGTTTCCAGGGGCCGAAGGCCAATGGCATGCCTGAGTTGCACAAACTGACGCCGGTATTGGGACTGTTACAAGATCGCGGTTTTAATGTCGCGCTGGTGACCGATGGGCGCATGTCTGGTGCTTCGGGTAAAGTTCCCGCCGCTATCCATCTCTCGCCTGAGGCATTGGATCACGGGCCGATTGCCAAATTGCGCGACGGCGACGTTATCGAGCTCGATGCCGATGCCGGAGTGCTTCAGGTGATCGGCGATGAGTTTTTAGCGCGCGAAGCTTGTGTTGCGAGTGATGAAACTACAGTGGGCATGGGGCGAGAACTATTTGCCGGTTTCCGCTCGCTGGTGGGAAATGCAGAAGATGGCGCCTCTATATTTTAGTTCACAAACCAGTTTTAAGAGAGGGTAGGCATGGCTGATCCTTTTGATATTGTCATTTTTGGCGGTTGCGGAGATCTTGCACTTCGAAAACTGGTACCCGCTTTATACCGTGCTTTTCGTGAGGAAAAGTTCCCTTCTGGTTCGCGAGTTTTCGCCGCTTGCCACAACCCGGGCGATGCTGCAGATTATTTGGCGAAGGTTGCACCGGCTTTGCAAGAGCACCTGGCAGCAGACGAATTTTGCCCAGAAGCCTGGGATCAGTTTAAGGAGCTTCTGTTTCCCCTGGTGCTGGATGTCTCGGTGGCCGACGAGCAGTGGCAGTCTCTGAGCGCGTTACTGAACTCGGAACCAGAAAAAGTGCGAGTTTTTTATTTGGCAATCCCACCTACGATTTTTGGTGTTTGTTGTCAGCATCTGGCGCAAGTGGATTTAGTTACTGCAAATAGCCGTGTGGTGGTAGAAAAACCACTGGGGTATGACGCAGTTTCTGCCGATACGATTAATACCGAAATTGCCAGGGTTTTTGACGAAAGTTGTATTTATCGAATAGATCATTACCTGGGTAAAGAAACCGTCCAGAACCTGTTTGCCTTGCGCTTTACCAATCTGATCTTTGAGCAGTTGTGGGACGCCAAGTCGATTGACCACGTTCAGATTAGTATTTCGGAAACGGTGGGCCTGGAAGGGCGTGCCGGGTTTTATAATGAAGCCGGTGCCCTACGGGACATGGTGCAAAACCATTTGCTGCAATTGCTGTGCCTGGTGGCGATGGAGTCGCCGAACAAAGTTAACTTCAAAAGTATCCGGGCAGAAAAGCTAAAAGTGCTCGAGGCATTGAGACCTATGAGCGGTGAAGATGTTAATAAGCACACGGTGCGCGGGCAATACGTGCCTGGCAGTTACAGCGGCGAACTGGTGCCAGGATATATAGAAGAATTGGGCTCTCCGGATAGCACCACAGAAACTTTTGTTGCCCTGCGTGTCTATATCGATAACTGGCGTTGGGCGAGGACGCCTTTTTATCTGCGCACCGGTAAAAGAATGAAGAAGCGTTGCGCGGAGATCGTCATTCAGTTCAAGGATGTCTCCCACCGGGTTTATGACGATTCAGCAGGCCCTTTGGCGCCCAATCGTTTGATAATTCGCTTGCAACCCGATGAGTTCATCCAGCTCACTCTTATGTCGAAAAACCTGGAAAGGCTGGATATGCAATTGCAGCCGGCCACTTTGAACCTGAATTTCTCTGACACCTATAGCCATTTTCGCAGCGACGCCTACAAGCGCCTGATTCTTGATGCGGCAACAGCGAACCAAAGTTTGTTTATCCGCCGCGATGAGGTGGAGCAGGCCTGGGCCTGGATAGATCCGATTATTGAAGCCTGGCATAACTCGAAATCAACACCGCATTTATACCGTGCCGGCACCTGGGGGCCGGATGAATCGGATGAGTTACTGAAAGAAGATGGCCGCCACTGGTTCAATAGCGGCGAAGGGTTGGAGCAGGAATAGCAGTGATTTCCGAACACTTTTTTCCTGATCGAGACAGTATGTTTGTGGCTCTGCTAAAAGACTGCACTACAATAATGCGTACCGCTACTGAACAAAAGGAGCGCGCCACTCTGCTGGTTTCAGGCGGTAGTACGCCAATGCCTTTATACCAGAAATTGTCAGAAGTAGAACTTGCCTGGTCGAAGGTCTGTATCGCCCTGGTGGATGAGCGCTGGGTTGATGTCGATCATGCCGGTAGCAATGCAGCCTCCATACACAAAAACCTGTTGCAAAATAGGGCATCAGAGGCCACTTTTGTCGCTCTGAAAACGACGCAGAAAACGGCAGTTTTGGGACAGAGCTTGTGCGAACAGGCCTACCGACAATTGCCGCGGCCTTTTGATCTTACCATTTTGGGAATGGGACCGGACGGACATACTGCATCCCTGTTTCCCGCTGCGCAGGGTTTGGAAGCCGCGCTGGACGCTAGAAATAAAGACCTCTGCGCGGCTATCACCGCTAACCCTAGCGAGGTCACCGGCGAATTGACCGAGCGACTGTCGTTAACCTTGTCCGGTTTGCTGCAGTCGCGGCAACTACATTTACTGATTACCGGTGCAGACAAATTTTCCGTTTATCAGCGTGCATTAGCAAGCTCGGATGAAATGTTGATGCCGGTGAGTGCAATCTTGCATCAGAACAAAATACCGATCATGGTTTATTGGGCCCCCTGATTCTATTCCCTTTTATATTGAACAAACAAAGACTGTTAGAGGCGTACGAAGTTTATGCATAGCATCGAAGAGATTATGACCACCAGTCCTGTTATCCCCGTCATTGTCATAGCGGATATCGACGATGCTGTGCCCCTGGCACAAGCCCTGGTGAACGGCGGGTTAAAGGTGCTGGAAGTAACCTTACGCACCGACGCTGGACTGGCGGCGATCAGCAAGATAAAGCAAGCTGTGCCGGATGCGATTGTGGGCGCGGGCACGGTGGTCTCAGGGGACGATCTGTTTAAAGCGATTGAAGCCGGTTCCGAGTTTTTGGTAAGCCCGGGCAGCACTGCATCATTTATCGATGTCGCTCTACGGCGTTCGGTACCTTTGTTGCCGGGGGTAGCGACTACTAGCGAAGCCATGGTCTTACTGGAGAAAGGCATTTCCCACATGAAATTTTTCCCTGCACAGGCGGCAGGAGGTATACCCATGTTGAAGTCCATTGCTGGTCCATTACCGCAGGTAAAATTTTGTCCTACGGGCGGAATCAGTGAAGCGACCGCCCCGGATTATTTGGCGTTAGATAACGTACTTTGCATCGGAGGCACCTGGATGTTGGATAAAGCGCTAATTGATGCGAAGGATTGGTCCGCGATTGAGTTAAAGGCGCGGGCGGCTGCGCAATTATAGTTTCACAATCCATCCAGTCGTCTTTAATACTGTGTATTCTGGCAGTAGAAATAACTTATACGGGATCGACTTTTGACTAGTTTGGAAAAACTACTCTATTTGAGAGGCGTGGCAGCGGAGTATATTAATTACGCAGGAGACCGCGTGCATGTGCCCCATGAAGTTCGCCTGAAGATCCTGGAGGT
>JAPUKZ010000478.1 GCA_027295405.1 Gammaproteobacteria bacterium | reverse complement strand
CTGAACAGGACGCATGAACACCCTCACTCCAATAACGCGCATCAGCATGAGCCTGGCTTTGTTGGCGCTGGGTATATTTCTCTCGGGTGATCTCTTTTTTGGTGTCAGGTCTGATGAGGATCAAATCAGGATGGAGGCGCGGCTGCGGATTTGCGAGGCGCTGGCCATTCAGTTTTCCTCTCTGATCGCTGTCGATGATATGTCGACCATCAGGTTGTCCTTGAAAAATCTGGTTAAGCGCGATGATGACATTGTTTCAGCAGCCCTGCGCACCACCGATGGCAAAATACAAGCTGAGGCCGGTAATCATAACGCCCAGTGGCAGACCATAGCCTTCGACAAATCAACACTTACCCACACCCAGGTTCCCATCTTCAGGAACATTGTGCGCTGGGGTACGGTTGAAATTCGCTTCGCTGAGGCTGAAAATAAGGCCTATTGGCAGAGGATGTTTTCTCCTTCGGTATTGCTGGCCACCTATATTTTCATCGCCGGGTTTATCGGATACATCTTTTTCATGCGGCGTACACTCAGGCATCTGGACCCCAGTGCGGTTATTCCCGATCGGGTCAAGACAGCCATGGATGCACTAACCGAGGGTGTCATCCTGGTTGATGGCAGACAGCAGGTGGTTCTTGCCAACTCGGCCATCAGTGACAAATTGGGTGTTGATAGTGCGGCCTTGCTGGGGGAGAACTTGTCCAGCCTCGGCTGGTCATTATCGGAAACGGCAGGTACGCCGCCGACGAGGTACCCCTGGCAGGCGGCGATGGCTGACGGTGAGAGCCATACAGGTATGCGCCTGCGCCTGATTCGTGGCGGCGTGGAACGTATTTTCATGGTGAACAGCTCGCCAATTCTTGACGACAATGGCAAGCCACAGGGTGCCCTGGCGACATTCAACGATGTCACCGAACTCGAAAGCAAAAATGAGCAACTCACGGACCTGGTCGTCAAACTGCAATCATCACAGAGTGAAGTGAGCCGCAAGAATGAAGAATTGCAGGTATTGGCGGAAAGAGATCCACTGACAAACTGTCTGAATCGTCGGGCATTCTTTGAAAAGGCCGAGCTGGAATTCGAAGCCTGCGTCCGCAGTGGCGAGCAGATCTCCGCTATCATGCTGGATATCGATCATTTCAAGATTATTAACGACACCCACGGTCACACCGTGGGGGACGAGGTGATCAAGACCGTCGTCAGTGTTCTGCGAAAGGGCCTGCCCAATGGCGAGCCCGTGGGGCGTTACGGCGGCGAGGAATTTTGTGTGTTGTTGCCCAAAACAGATATAGCCCTGGCTGCGATGATGGCTGACCGTTTACGCAAACAGATCGCCAAGGCCGTCGAAACTAGTGTCAGGCAACTGACCTCCCCTCTCACCGCAAGCTTTGGTGTCGCCTCCCTCGCCTGTGGCGGGAAAAATGCCAGCAACCTGATAGATCAGGCTGACGTGGCCCTCTACGCGTCAAAAGAAACCGGGCGCAATAAAGTAACTCGCTGGGACGAATTCTAGGGAGCCGGACTACTTTCGGGGCGGTGCTGATTGTGAAAGTATGGCCGCTGTCAGATAATACCCACTGGTCGCAATTCAAGGTTACTGAACTCAACATGCTGGAATACCCACAGATCGATCCCGTGGCGATAGCATTCGGACCGATCAAAGTGCACTGGTACGGATTGACCTACCTGGTCGGGCTGGCGTTCGCCTGGTGGTTGGCGACCCGCCGTGCCGGCAGGCCCGGCGCTGTGATCAACCGGGACCAGGTCGATGACATGATCTTCTTCTCGGCCATGGGCGTGGTGCTGGGAGGGCGCATCGGCTACATCCTTTTTTACGGCCTGGGTCGGCTGGGCGATGATCCTCTCTGGGCTCTGCGGGTCTGGGAGGGGGGAATGTCCTTTCACGGCGGGATGCTGGGAGTAATATTTGCCAATTGGCTCTATGCCCGCAAGCATCGCATTAACCTTGCCGACCTGCTCGACTTCGTCGCACCCCTGGTGCCGATTGGACTCGGCCTGGGACGGCTGGGCAATTTTATCGGACAGGAGCTGTGGGGAAGGCCCACAACGGTGGCCTGGGCGATGGTTTTCCCCAATGACCCGCTGCAACTGCCGCGCCATCCCAGTCAGTTGTACCAGGCTGCACTGGAAGGCCTGTTGCTGTTCCTGGTCGTATACTGGTTTTCCCGCAAGCCCCGCCCGCGCCTCGCTGTCGCGGGTTTGTTTGGAGTCGGCTACGGTTGCCTGCGATTTTTTGCCGAATTTTTCCGACAGCCCGACAGCCACATCGGCTTTGACGGATTCGGCTGGATGACCCGCGGGCAAATGCTGAGCCTGCCAATGGTCGCCATCGGGCTTTATCTGATTTTCAACGCCTACCACCACCACCGCCGCACGGGCCGGCGCCATCATCGGTAATTACATGCAGCAATACCTGGATCTGCTCTCACACATTCTCGAAAACGGTACCGACAAATCCGATCGCACCGGCACTGGTACCCGCAGTGTTTTTGGCCACCAGATGCGCTTTGACCTGGATGCCGGGTTTCCGGCCTTAACCACCAAGAAGTTGCACCTGCGCTCGATCGTCATTGAACTGCTCTGGTTTCTGACCGGAGATACCAATATTGCCTACCTGAAAGAGAATGGTGTTCGCATCTGGGATGAATGGGCCGATCAGAACGGAGACCTGGGGCCGGTCTATGGCCACCAGTGGCGTTCCTGGCCCACCCCTGAGGGTGGCACTATCGACCAGATATCCAGGCTGATCACACAGCTTCGAAACAACCCGGATTCCCGGCGCCACATCGTCAGCGCCTGGAATGTGGCCGAGGTGGATAATATGGCCTTGCCACCCTGCCACAGTCTGTTCCAGTTTTACGTGGCAGAGGGTCGATTGTCTTGCCAGCTTTACCAACGTAGTGCCGATGTGTTCCTGGGTGTGCCCTTCAACATTGCCTCCTATGCGCTGTTGACCATGATGGTCGCACAGGTTTGTAAGCTGCAACCCGGCGATTTCGTACATACCTTTGGCGATGCGCACTTGTACAGCAACCACTTCGAACAGGCCCGTGAGCAGTTGCGACGCAAGCCGACCGCATTGCCAAGTATGCACCTCAACCCGGATGTCGATGACATTTTCGGCTTTTGTTACGAGGACTTCGAGCTTCGAGACTACGAGCCCCAGCCGCATATCTCCGCGCCGATAGCGGTTTGAGTGGCGGTGTTTTTCCCGTGCATATAGCCCTCATC
>JAPUKZ010000477.1 GCA_027295405.1 Gammaproteobacteria bacterium | reverse complement strand
ATCTATCTCAACACCCTGCAGAGCATAGTCGGCGTCGAGTACGTCAGGTTCGTCGGGTGTAATTGGAGTTTCTTATACCTTCCATGCCCTCATCGTCACCTCTGCTCCAGGGTGTGCCAGAACCAGCAAACAGATCCAGCCAATGCCCGGGGAATGCAAAGCCGGAGAATGCCCGGAGGGTGGCGCTCTCGCGGTGTGTTGAGGTCTCTCCCATTACTGCCTGCAATGGATTCGGTCAGTTGCCAAGATGTCCCAAAGGCTAACGTTGAAACGATAGTAGAGCCAGACCGCATGGCTGATGATTTCTGGCGGGAATCTATGACGCTTGTAGGTATTCATCGCCGGGGTATCGGATATAAGCAGTTTATTTGCCAATACCCCTGTGGCTGGTCACCGACGAGCGGCGGGTGAGTTTCGCCGAGGCCGAGCGCGAGTCATACCAGCTCGCCGCGGGCTCGCCTCCCTGGGCGTGGGGTCGGGGAACCGGGTGGCCCTGTACCCCCACCGGCAAGGTAGAGAAGTTCAAGCTGCGGGAAATGGGCGTGACAGGGGAAACCTGGGACCTGAAAAAATCATCGTTTGAGGTGATGCAATAGCGGCGTCGATTTCCTACAATAGAACGCCATATGAGAATCACCTATCCCCTACCTGAACAGTTGGCAGCCTATTGCCTGTCCCTGTTGTTGTCCTCCGCTTGCCTTGCACAGGAATTGTTTCCCCGCCCCGCCGAACTGCAACCAGATATCGACTTCTGGGTCAGGGTGTACACGGAGATCGATACAAACAGCGGCTTCATCCACGATTCACGGGATGTCACGGTGGTCTACGAAACGCTGCAATTGCGTGGTGACTGGCATGCGGACAGGAAAAAGATCAGGGCAGCCGTAGCCCGCTACGGGAAAACCCTGAAACACCTGTCCTCCGATCCCAGCGGGGAACTCACGGCGGAAGAGCGACGGGTGCGCGACCTCTGGGGCGAACATACCGACAGCGCCCGCCTGCGCCTGGCCGCGGGCAACGTGCGCTTCCAGCGTGGCCAATCGGACCGATTCCAGGAAGGGCTCGCCCGCTCCGGCGAGTGGAATGCATATATCGACGCGGTATTGGCAGAGCGGGGCCTGCCGCGGGAATTGGGCGTTTTGCCCCACGTGGAATCCTCCTTTAACGCGGACGCTTATTCCAGCGCCGGGGCTGCCGGCATCTGGCAGTTCACCCGCGCCACGGGCCGCCGCTACCTGCAGGTAGATTACGTGGTGGACCAGCGCATGGACCCCTTCGCCGCCACAGTGGCCGCGGCCCAGCTGTTGGAGCACAACTACCAGCTCACCGGCACCTGGCCGCTGGCGCTGACCGCCTACAACCACGGCGCGTCCAGCATGCGCCGCGCCAGCAAGCAGTTGGGAACCACTGATATCGAGAAGATCGTGCGCGAATACAAGGGGCGATCCTTCGGTTTCGCATCGCGAAATTTTTACTTGTCATTTCTCGCCGCACTGGAGGTGAGCTCGAATCCGGATCGTTATTTCGCACCCTTTAACAGGGCCAGGCCGGTGCAATACGCGGAGATAGACTTGCCCGACTATATACTGGTGGATTCGTTCTCCCGGGCATTCAATGCAGACTTCGACCTGCTCAGGCAGCACAACCGGGCCTTGCTGGACCCGATCTGGCGCGGCAAGAAGCGCATCCCCCAGGGGTTCACCGTGCGCGTGCCCCGGGACAGTTTCAGCGGCGAACCGCAGGAGTTGCTGGCCAGCATCCCGGACACGGCGTGGTTTTCCGAGCAAACCCCGGACATCTCCCACACCGTGGTACGCGGCGACACGGCCTCTGAAATCGCCGCCCGTTACGGCCACAGTATCCGCGATATTGCCGCTATGAACGGGCTCAACCGGCGCTACCAGATCCGGGTGGGCCAGGTATTGAAGCTACCGCTGGAAGGGTCCATCATCCTCGCCAGTGCTAGTGGGGTGACACCGGCCACTACAACCGAAGACACCGCGGCGACTGAGGTTCAAGCCTCAGCCCCAGCCACACCCACCTACGCCGCTATGGCCGCCGCGCTGGATTCGAGCTCGCCGGAGCCGCTGGATACTGTCGCCGACAGCATGGGTGGCACCGGTGTGGCCCTGCTGGCAGACCCCAGCGACTATACCGTGGCCGATGACCAGAGCATCGAGGTGCAGGCCTCGGAAACCCTGGGCCATTACGCGGAGTGGCTGGATATCCGCGCCAGTCAGCTGCGCCGTCTCAACGGCAGACGCTACGGGCGACCGGTGGTAATCGGCCAGCGCGTCAAGCTGGATTTCTCAAAGATCAAGCCGGAAGAATTCGAGCGGCGGCGCATTGCCTACCAGAAGCAGATACAACAGGCGTTTTTCATGGGCTGGCACATCCGCACGACCCACAAGCACGTCATCGCCCCCGGGGAGTCCCTGTGGGAGCTCACCCGGCAGCAGTACAAGGTGCCACTGTGGCTGCTGCGGCAATACAACCCGGACCTGGACCCGGACCGCCTGCACCCCGGTATGGTAATCGTCATACCGGAACTGGCTACAACCTGACCATCAGTCCTTATAGTTATTCTTCAGCACGGTGAAACCTTCGCCGAGGTTCTCACAGTTTTCGAAGATGCGCTGGAAACCGGTGCCGTCTATAGATGTTCATCCGTGAAGTATCAACGGGAGGCAGTTAAGTTGACATTAGTACCCGAGC
>JAPUKZ010000476.1 GCA_027295405.1 Gammaproteobacteria bacterium | reverse complement strand
ACGGAATCGTAGACGCCCTCTAGGTCAGCGCGGCGTTCACGCGCGGTCTCGTACCCACCGATGTTGCACTCAAGTTCGAACCAGGACTGCACTGCATCGATGACGGGGCGGGGCATCAGCGCCGCACCGGCATTGTTCAGGTGGGTTACCATCCTACAGCCGGGCGTATCCTCTCTGGCGCGTGCCAGGTCAATGGGCATTAAAAAACAGCCGATCAGATGCCTCTTTCTTCCATCTCCTTTCTTCTTTTTTCATCGGCATCCTGCAGCATTTTCTCTGTACCCCTGGCCTTTTCCAGCGCCTTCAGCGGGCCTGCGGGGATCGCCCCCTGTTGCTCCCCATCCTTGTCCCCCGAACTGCATCCCAGCAACAGGCCGGCAAAGAGAGCGATTACTAGTGTGTTTATTATCTTCATTGATCGATCCTCGTGTTTGGGTGGTTGATGTCCAGCAAGCCATCGGTGATTTTTCATTCTCCGCTTTTCTGTGTGGTTTGTCTCCATCGGGTCCCTTAGCGGATTGGCGCGAATGGCCTAAATAGGTTATTCATACGATACCAGCGTACAAGAATGATGAAGGAAAGCCAGCAAGTATGCGTATTGCGCACCTGTTCCAGTTGTTACTGCTGTGTTGGGCCGCCACAGCCACCGTGGCGACAGCAGGCGATTCCAGATTTGCTGAGCTTAGCGGCACGCCCGGCCTGCGTTCAGCCTCGGTGATTGTTACCGGTGCCAATGGCAATGTCATCTATGCCAAGGACGAAGACGCCGTGCGCCCTATCGCCTCCATCACCAAATTGATGATGGCGATGGTGATTCTGGATGCACAGCTTGACCTGGACGAGAAGATCACGATTACCAAAGC
This sequence comes from Gammaproteobacteria bacterium, assembly GCA_027295405.1. Taxonomy (GTDB): domain Bacteria; phylum Pseudomonadota; class Gammaproteobacteria; order Pseudomonadales; family Halieaceae; genus JAPUKZ01. Next base: position 4,199 of record JAPUKZ010000476.1, on the reverse strand, counting down.
GGATCGGGATCTGATCCAACTCACCGGTTCACGCCTCGAGTACGGCGCCACGCTCACCCGCGAGGAACTGCTGCTGTTGGCTCTGATGTCCTCTGAGAACCGGGCTGCCGCAGCCCTGGGGCGGACCTATCCGGGAGGCATGGCGGTTATTGTTGCGGACATGAACAAAAAGGCGCAGCAGTTGGAAATGCACAACAGCCATTTCGCTGATCCAGCGGGCCTCAAGATCGCTAACGTATCTACCGCCAGGGATCTGGCCAGAATGGTGAATGCGGCGGGCAACTACCCGATGATCAGCCGGGCCACCACTATCCTGCGTAAGGAGGTGCGGCCGTACGCGAAGCGGGGTCCCCTGGTTTACGGCAACACCAATCGTCTGCTTAAAAATGCGAGCTGGGATATCGAACTCGGCAAAACCGGGTATATCAATGAGGCCGGCCGTTGCCTGGTCATGCAGGCCAGGATCGAAGGCGAGGAGGTTTCTATCGTTCTGCTCAATTCCTTCGGTAAGCTCACTCCCTTCGGTGACTCCAACCGTTTGCGCAAGTGGATGCTGGCGAACATCTGAGCAACGAAAATTCCTGTGACGGGGTCCACACCAGCGCAACTAAATTGCAATGAATTTCCAATTTTGTGACACGCGTTCATTCACATTTTTACTAAATGGCGGTGAAATAACCCCCCATGTTCCTGATTAATTCATTTTTAACGGGGGGAACAACAAAATGAATGAGTCCCATTACGAAACTGACGCCGTCAGTCAGCAAGAGAGCAGCGTAACGGCATTAAAAAAGTACGCTGTCATTGCCGGAAAGCGGGTTGCGCTCCCCATGGACGCCAAATATTACTTTCAGGACAAGCGCGGCCTGTGGTTCTGGTCAAAACGCAAGCCGCGGGTCATGGAGGGCGATTGGACGCCCAACAAATCGCCGGTACAAATCAACACCGAACAGGGTTTCAAACGTTGCCTGATGACGCCTACGACCGATTCTTGCGATGAAGCCTGGCGTGATACAGTAACCCGTGCGGTCAATCTGGATAACCGCCCGTTGGCCATGTCTCCCGAGTTGGATGAGTTTTCTCTCGCCAGCGGCGAATGAGAAAGCGGATCAACCCCGAATAGTCTCCCGGATCGAACCCGGTAGGTTCGGTCCAGACTAATCCCGACAAATCCAATTAGTTCGTTCCAGACCCAGCCCTGCCAAACCAGCCCCTGCTGAATCAATTGTTGTTGAATCAATCAGGCAGTGGCTAATTGCAGTTCCTTCTGCGCCCTGAGCCACTCTGCCACCTGTCGGCGTTCCTTGATTAAGGTCTTGCTTACCCGCAGATAGAAAGTCCGGTACAAGGTATCCCACTCCTGGCGGGCCAGATAGAGTGCCACGGCGCGCTTAGCGTCAATATCTTCCGGGAGGCCGGCCGCATCGCAAATCTTGCCCTGCAGGCCACAGGTTAGTAGTTCCTGCACCATCGCGTTCTGCGCACTCTCCCGAATGTTCTGCTCCATTTGTTCCAGTGCTCCTCTGAGCTTGTCGCGAAGCGGAAAATCCTCGGCGCGAATCAGGTTGTGCAGAAATACTGGAAACAGGAACTTGATGATGCGTTCGGCCTGGTGCTGTGAGGCGGTCTCAAGATCCATCTCCAGGCGCGGAAGCACCGGTCCGTGGGTGCTCAGGGCATTAACACTGTCCAGATCCCGGAACATGTCCATGCGTGTACAAACCAGCACCCTGTGGGTGAGTGGATATTTTGAAGTTGACATAGTCACAACGTCGCTCCGATACGATTAATCAGTTTAGTAGTTGAAAGGTGACGGGAATCATAACCACGTAGCTTTCACCGTCGTCCGCGACAAATTCCTCTATCGCCTCCGGCGGTAGCTCCGGAAAGGGTGCAGCACGATGCACCGCCCTGCGGGCAGCGTTGTCGAGTATTGTATAGCCGGAAGAATTGTCCAGGGTTACATCAAGGAGCTCGCCAGACCTGTCCAGGCGAGCCAGCAGCTCCACCTTGCCCTGCCGCTGTTTTTTGATAGCACGGCGCGGATAGCTCACTTCGCCGTATACTTTTGTCCTGACATTTGTCACGTAACTGCCGAGCTTGCGCTGGTACTCAATGTCATTTTTCCCGGCCGCGGTTGCAGGCGCAGGCGCTTTTTCACTGGCCGCAACCTGCCCCGGTTTTTCTTTTGCGGGTGCTTTTACTTGTACTTTTTTTGCAAGCCTGGGCTCGGGCTTCTCTGCACCGGCTATGGCAGTTGTTGTCGTTTTGGGCGTTGCGGCAGCCGCTGCTGTGGACAATTTTTCTGCTGCCGGTTCAGGTGTTTTCGCCACCTGCTGTGGCTTCGCTGTTGGCGCTTCAGGTGCTGCAGGCGCCATCCAGTCAGCAATCGCTGCCACGCGGTCCTGGTTGGGTCTCAGGGCCTCGTAGCGAGCCAGAATGGCAGGATTCAGTTCCCCTGCGAGCAGATTGTCGCGCAGCAGGGTGGAGCTGGACTTTCCCACCCAGCCTGCGAAAAAGAAGTCAAATACCGAACCATCAATAACATCGAGCAGCCTGGTATCGTTCAGGTAAAAGGTGGTGGCGTCATCCGCGGAGAGGGCGATAACAAAGCGATCGCCCTTGATCAAGGCACCCTTCATGATCGACTTGAGCTGATTCAGCACCTTTATTACCTGCTTCGGCGCACGCGAGCCGGAACCCATTTCCGCCTGCAGTAATAAAGTACCGGAGAATCCCCGGCTGCTGATGCGTCGGGTAGCAATGCGGTACTCCATGGCTTTGGGGCCAGGCGCCAGATACACGTTTTCGAGGCTGGAGCCGGCTGGCGTTAGCAGTGCCGCCAGGTATATATCCCGGGATGTCTCTGTATAGGTAGCCAAACCGGCGGGTTCCAGACCGGTGTTAGCCTGGGCACTGCCGCAGGCCAGAATGAGTATCAACGCCAGTTTGCTTAGACGAGTCCAATCTTGCACCAACATTATCTTTTCCCGTAGGTCGCTCCAGTCATCGCGTATTGGTACCCAAGGTGCATCAGTGCCTTCTCTGAAACAAGAAAAAAGCCAGCGAAACTGGAGAATTGCCTCTTTTTTGACGGCCAGCGCAAGTTAGTTGCGCCCTATAAAGGTGAGTGCAACTAAGTTGCGTTGGGTAGGCACTTTCTTTCGAAAAGCCCAGTTTTTTATTTTCATAAGGCTTGCCTCGTAGGAATATTTATGGGTGGTAGCAAGCGCACTGGTGTTATCGGTTGCGCAGTTTTAATGCCTGCTTGTACTGGAGAGAGAGAAAAAATGTCTCAGGAAACAAACAATACAAAGCGCCGGGTTTTACTCGTGGATGATGACAAGATCATCAGGATCAAAGCCTCGAAAATGCTCGATCAATGCGGTTGCGATGTGACAACCGCCGAGAATGGATGGGATGCGGTAACACAGCTAGAAGATGTGAAGCCGGACCTGATCCTGCTGGATATCACGATGGAGCCTATGGACGGCTTCAAGACGCTGACGCTTATTCGCGCCAGCAGAGGCGAGTTCAAAGACACGCCGGTGGTGATGCTCAGCTCCCATGACGATGTATTCACGATGGGTAAATCCAAGGATCGGGGATGTTCCGCGTATCTGGAAAAGCCCCTGGAAATGGAAGCCTTGCAGCAGGTGCTGCAGGAATTCCTGTCGGTGCGCGAGGCTTCTTGATGGACCAGGCGAACTTTGACAGCCTGCGGGACATGGCCCAACTCATCGAGCAGAACGCAGCCCCGCTACCACTCGCACAGAAGTATGTCGAGTACTGGTATGGCGCGGCGTTTGAAGTGCTGGGTGTGCGCTGTGTCGCCAGTATGAAGGAGGCCCGCAAGGTTGTGAATTTAACGCCGACTATACCTATCCCCGGTGTGAAGCAATGGGTACGCGGCCTCGCCAATATTGGTGGACGCGTTCTTGCAATTGCTGATTTCTCCGCCTTTCTGTCGGCGGGTGCAACTGCTTCGACGGGCAAGCAAGCGCTGGTGATCAGCGGGCGGGGTATACACGCAGGCCTGGTGATTGATGCCAGCTTCGGCGGTGTCAGGTTTCCGATAGATGACCTACGCCAGGGTCTACCGGTCGCAGAACAACTGCAGCCTTACGTAAGTGGTGTGTTTCCCTCGGACGACGGGGACTACGCCGTTTTTGATATTGACCGATTACTAAGTGACACCG